>JBJTRB010000352.1:0-5707 GCA_046075925.1 Bacteroidota bacterium
GCAAGTGAATTCGATTTCAAGCTGGATAAATCAAAAGATTCGGGTGAGTGCAGCTTGAAATCGAATTCACTTGCCGTAGGCGTGACCCATTGCCAGCCCGGACCGAAAAAAATATAGATGAAATAGCCCGTGAGACCGATACCTGTGAGTATCAGAATGATA
This sequence comes from Bacteroidota bacterium, assembly GCA_046075925.1. Taxonomy (GTDB): domain Bacteria; phylum Bacteroidota; class Bacteroidia; order AKYH767-A; family 2013-40CM-41-45; genus Pollutiaquabacter. Next base: position 163 of record JBJTRB010000352.1, read on the forward strand.
AGGAGGGCTTTGGGGACCTTTCGAATCATTGCTTCATCGAACTAAGTGGATGGCCGTTGCGGTCGATTAATTGATAATTAGCTCTGACATCCAGATTGGATTCGTGCAGCCACAACTGCTCTTGCCAATCGCGAGGTAAGGATTTTCTTCCGCGGTGGTAAATCATCACGTGTTCGCCTGGCTGCAAAAGAAGTCCATCCGGGAACGTCAGGATTTTCTTGTCGCCTGAAATAATCCTGCAATGACCGATGTCGATGGGAATCAGACCTTCGTTGGTGATCACTAAATCAGAATCGGAAGGCAGTATACTCATAGAAGGACTAAACCGTCCAAGCGCTTTTCTGACCGACTGATCTTTTGGAAAGAATGGAGTCTCCGTCAGCGCGAAGAAGTAGGACGAATCGATCACCCTGCTTTTATCTGTAGAGTAGTTGAACCGGTTTCCTTTTTGAGTCAGTGTAGACCGGCCCTCCGATTTGAAAGCAGTGCTGCCTTGCGGACCGAAAAGGATATTGCTGCTTGCAAGCACATTGCCTCCAATTTGATAGCCGGGCTCTTTCTGTCTGGACAATACGCCGTAGCGAAAATCGTAAATGACGTTGTTGCTGACGGTAGCATCTGAAGAGTCCTTGATGTCGCAACCGTAGGCATTCTTGTAAAAGATATTTCCACTGATTTCGATCTTGTGTGAGGATCCATGATGATCGACACCAGCTGAGACCGCTTTGTCGAAATTATGGTGGATGTAATTCCCAGTGATGCGCATGTTCCGGCAATCATTCAAGTCGATGCCATCGTCTTTGCTGAAGCCGACATCGTTGAATGCAATCAAGCCGCTGTCGGCCGAGATGAACTCGATGGCATCCGGAACACGAACGAATACAGAGTTGGTAACGCGTGGCCAACCGCCATGCAGGTTGATGCCCTCTCCGGTCCCATTGCCGCTCATCAGGCAGCGGTCCATCAGGAAATTACCGCGTTGCCCCCAAACCAAGGAAGGTCTTCCTTCGATCGCATCAAGATTCGCCACATGATTCAGGAAGCGAACATCATACAAGGAGACTTGACAGTCGTGGTACACCAAGCGACCGTTCGATAGATCCGTATGACGGATGATAGTCGGAACATGACAGCCGATTAATTCGAGCACTCCCCACCCACAATGTCCGCTGGAAGCACGCAACGAGATTCTTTTCAATGAATCTCCTGTACATTCCAAGACTCCTTTGATACGGATGCTTACGCCTGAGTCGATATACACCACTACACCTTTTTCAAGTGTGAGTTTTTGGTTGCCAGCGATTGCCAGGTCTTTCAGGATGCGGTAGGGCGAACCCTGCATGGATAGTTTAAGGTCACTGCCAACGAACGCAGGAAGGTCGTTCGCTTTATCGATAGTAACGTGGAAATGCCTGCCGTATCCTGTCAGGTAGAGTGCACCTTTTCTGGCAACCACCTTGTAATACCATGTGCCCTTTTCCAACGGTGACGATGGTATGAAAAAGGTGTCCTGGAGGGCTTTGATGACAGTGGTAGCCTTCTCGTCGAATTTCGGATCCCGACTAAGATACAGATCGTATCGCGCTCCGATCTGACGGTCATTTGGGATGCGCGTCCATCTGAATACCGGGTCAAGAATCGGTTCGTGTCCCATGTCCATAGCTACAAAAGGCTGGAACTCGTGATGCAATTGCTGATTACGACGAACATCATTGTCCTTGAAGAAATTCTTGTCCTTCTCCACCTGCTGTTTCCAATCGGCGATGTCGTTGATCTTGTCGCGTTGGTCTTTCTCCACCCACGGCTCAATCAATTTGGCTACCTCCTGCATGTGTCCGGAGATATCGTTGTCGAGCACGATTTTATGAATACGCTTGATTTCATCATCCACCTCTTTCATGAACGTCTTGTTCAAGTAGAGTTTATAGATCAGGGTGTTGTCCGGATCTGAACCATTGTTCATTTCAAATGGCAGTTTCCAGTCGTAATAACTCAGCGACTTGTCCATGTCCCACGGGAACATCCTCCATTTACCATCGCCCTTTATATCATGGTAAAGAAAATAGTTGTGGTAGTACGTGCTTCCATTGCAGACATAGATATTGAGGGCGACTTGGCGTAAGAGCGAGGGATAGTCGAAGGTCTGCTTTACGAAGTCAAGGATCCCTGCGGGTGTGCAGGTGTCGAGCGATTGGATCAGTCGGACCAGATCGTAGGGGCTGTCCTTTTCGTTTGTTTTTTTCTCCCAATGGTATTGGATGCTGTCGTTAATACTCAGCGAAGCTCCATCGCGAGCAGCTTTATAGAAGTTGGCTTTCTTATCCAGTTTGTTACGCTTGAGAAAATCCTCATCCATGTTTTCGATACGCAGGAAGAGGCCATAGTAATCACCATTCATATAAACCGGTGCATAGGAGGTCATGAAGCACGGTTCGCCCGCCAGCCGGAAAATCCTGGAGCACAAATGCTGATGCATGTATGACTTGTCCAGGTATTCAGCATTGAGGTTGATCGTTTCGACGGTGCTATCAGGCAACTCCATTTTGATCTTGAGTGATTTTTTGGAAAAGCCTCTTGAAGTATCGCCTCTGACGCGCATTTTACCAGATGCTGTGACGCCCTTACGTGTCACTTTCACCGGAATGTATTGGTCCAGCTGGAAATTCTGCATTAACCAATTCAGACTGTCCGGGTTGCATGTGATGCGGTATTCTTCCAGGATCAAACGATATTGATCGTCTTCCACCTGGCAAGCGCTGGGTGACATGGCCACGACAAAAGAAAACAGAAGTGTCAATAACAGTTTTTGACCGGTCGATCTCTTTAGCATGGATTCGCTTTTGACGAATAGCCGGTTCGAATGACCAGCGCTTGGAAAATTCAGCATGAAACAGTCTGGGAAGTGGGCTTTAAAATTACCTACTCATCAACTCATAAACAAAGCATAATAGCCACTTTTTGGTATTAAAAGTTCGAGCGGAATTCCTTCATTAAAACGCGGATTTCTAGCTTGTTTTCGCTTCATCTCATGATCGATAGTGCACATCTCAATTTCGGCTCACGCAAGTTGATGATCCTTACTTTGCGCCCTAAATCCAACTAACCATGCGTATGTTTAATTTTATCAGAATGGCTTTAATGGCCATTGCAGGTACACTCCTGTCAATCAATGCCGCTTCGGCACAAGTCGTTGTAAGCGAAGGATTCGAATCCACCACTTTCCCACCTACCGGATGGACATTGGCTTTCAACTCCAGCGGTACGGCGATTTGGACGCGCCCGACTACGTATTTCTATCCGACATGCACCCCGCATACTGGCGTAGGAACGGCTCGTTACAACTCACGCACTTCTGCGGTTGGAGCCACGCATACGCTGATGTCGCCATCATTCGACTTGTCGGATATCGGTACCGATACGGCTCGGGTTAGTATTTGGGTTTATCGGAATGACTCCGCATTGACTTCCTACGACACCCTGAATATCATGATCAATACGTTGGCGGATACGACAGGTGCCACCAACATCGCCACCATTGCCCGGTCTATCCAATTACCTTTTCCTGATTCGTTGGGAGTGGCAGGATGGTATCAGTATACGTTCGATATCCCAGCCGCATTCAACAGTTCGGTCAATTACTTGCTGTTCCGCGGTGTCACCAGGTCGGGCAACAATACTGGATTCCGGATTTATATCGATGATATTTCTTGGGACACATATCCTGCAGCCTGTAATGGCGCTCCCTTCTCCGGAACCATTTCCACTAATGATACCCTGCTTTGCGGAAGTGGAGTCGTGCGGTTGTCCAACAGTGGCGCAACCACTGGTCAAGGCGGATTAGCTTATCAATGGCAATACGCATCGACTTCCGGCGGACCATACACTGATTTCGGAACAGGTGCCACCACAGTCGTGTCAGATACTGTTTCCTCTACGACTTACTTCCGTTTTCTGGCTATTTGCACGAACACCGGTGATACCGCCATCAGCAATGAGGTGATTGCCATTGTCGATACGACTACGCCTCCGGTTGTCACCATTTCACCAACTGCTGCTCTTTATTGTTCCAATAGCGGTGTACCTGCACTGCTCGTGGCAAGCGGTGCGGATTCTTTCATATTGTCACCTACAACGGGTCTGTCCACATCTACTGCCGACTCAGTTCTTGCCACCCCGAATTGGTCCACCACCTACACCGTGACCGGATACAATGCGGCTGGTTGTCGCGATACGGCCACTGTTCGGGTAACCGTGAGTGCAAGTCCGACCGTTACGGTGACACCCGCCGCTTCCACTGTTTGTGTCGGTGACTCTATCACTCTTACCGCCACCTCATTCGGTGCGGGTACGGTGACTTATGTTTGGTCGCCAGGTGGACTGACCGGCAACACAATCCGGGTACCGATCGACTCATCCATTACCTACTCAGCGGTAGGAACTTCTTCAGCAGGTTGCTCAGGAGCAAATAGCACTGACTCTACAGTGATCACAGCCAATGCAGCGCCTGTCGCAGTGCCCGTTTCTACCTCTGATTCGGTCGTTTGCGGCGGTCCGGGAACCGTTCAACTTTCCGTTGGAGCAGCCTCCGCCTACACGATTCAGTGGTTCACTTCCAATGATACTTTGGGTCCATGGACTCCTACCACAAATCAGGGTAGCAGCATCACATCGGATACCATCAGCGTGATCACGTATTTCTATTACGTCGCGTCGTGCCCTTCAGGACTCTCCGATACTTCTGATATCACAGCAATCGGTTACTCTCCCAATCCTGCTCCTGTGGTGACAGTCAATCTGACTCAGTCCTATTATTGTCAGAACGGAAATCCTGTCGAATTGATCGCGTCGGGTGCGGTCAATTATTCCTGGACTCCTTCCACCGGCTTGAGTACTACGGATGCGGATACTGTGTATGCAACACCAGGTACGAGCACCACCTATACTATCACCGGAGTCGATAGCTTCGGCTGTGCAGGATCCACCACGACCCGCGTATCTTTCCGCACCAATCCGATCGTAACGGTTGCCGCTTCGGCGACTACGGTTTGTCCTGGTGATTCCATTACCTTGACGGCGACTGCCACCAACATCACCGGCTTCACTACCATGAGCTATACCTGGGAGCCTGGCACGTTGACGGGTAACATCATCACAGTAGTTGTTGATAGTGCAGTGGAATATGTGGTGACGGGAATATCCAACTTCGGTTGCTCCGATACGGGCAGCGTGGATACTGCCGACCTCGGCGTCAATCCGCTTCCAATCGCAGCTTTCACCTGGGCGCCTTCAGGAACCTCAGGCACATTCGATTACACCAATACATCGCTTTATTCAGATACCTATTCGTGGGATTTCGGCGACAGTACCACTGCTGCAGACACCAACACCACGCATGCTTATGTTAATTATGGTAGTTATGATGTCGTCTTGATCGCCACGAATTCCTGCGGTACTGATACTTTCTCAACGGTCGTTCCTTGGATAGACACCGGACTCCCTGCCGGTTCACTGATTACTGCTGTTATTTATCCGAACCCGATACAAG
>JBJTRB010000353.1:0-8252 GCA_046075925.1 Bacteroidota bacterium
GCCTGGCGTCTCCTTTATTATTGATCAATGACAGCACTGACAATAGAATTGCCGTACACGACAAGTATGGCATCAAGCTGATCAATGCAAATGGCAAGTACATCAAGCTCGCCACGGAAGAACCGATTGCAACCATGACCGGCCTGATTGCTGATTCTGGACGATCGACAACGGCCTACATCAGGACGAAAAACGGCAAAGTGGCCCGCATCGATTTCTCGAAAAGAAAAATAGACTTCATTCTTTCCGAAGATTCCATCATCGATTTGACATGCACCCGTACAGGGTCAGGAAAAACCAGGCTGATCACCGTCGATACGAGCGGCATTCAAGTGAGGTCGACAGATGGCGCACTTCAGCAAATCATCTCTTCGCCATTCAAGAACAAAGTCATGATTCAAGGTAATACTGAGGAAAGCATTAATTTCTGGGGACTGCTGAACCCGAAGGAGAACCAGATGGCAGCATTCGACTTGAACGGAATGCTCCTACCCGGATTCCCGGTGGCTGGAGGAATAGGGTATGATGTGATACGAAATCAGAAAGATGACTCCTCGATCGGAATCGTCGTCACTTCGATGGACGGCACCATACTGCTTTACGCAGTACAGCGGTGATCACCTGCTTTTCGAAAAGTAAGGAAGAGTATCGTTAGAAACCGAATTCCGTTGATACCAAAAATCAACGGTGACCACTTGGCCGGTTTTCGTGCGCAACAAACGGCCATAGAGAGCATTTGTCGTATTGAAAGAAACGTCGGTCACTCCCAACGTGAAACTCGTCGGAGCTGCAGAGGCAGTACCCTCTTCAGGTACAGGCGCACCCTTCGGAGGTGGCGAAGGAGCTGTGACGACCTCATATCCGTTCGACACAAGGAGGTCTTTCAAAAAAACCAAGCGCTCTGGTGAGACATTACGCTCTACGACGGCACACTTCTTACCGTCAAGCTCTTCAAAAGGATGGTTTTGATTGATGGCCATTCGTACTTGATTCAAAATCCGAAACTGATCGACCTGATCCACTCATAGGCCGGCGAATAGAAGCCCAGAATCAAGACACCTGCCATGCAAATCGCCAAGGAGAGCTGTAAAGAAGCTGGAGGAGTAAGTTTCATGAAGGGCTCATCGGCAGGATCCATGAACATGGACCTTACAATACGTAAGTAATAATAAAGCGAGACCACCATGTTCAATGCAGCAACCACAAGTATGGGCATGTTCCATTGTCCGGCTCCGGCAGTCAGCAGGAAGAATTTACCGAAGAATCCAGCTGTCGGTGGAATGCCTGCGAGAGAAAAACAAGCAAGCGCAAGGGTCCACGCAAGCAAAGGATTAGAGGCGTGCATGCCCCTCAAGTCGCTGATACGCTCTTTCGATGTAGCCGTAACCACCATGTTGATGACACCGAAAGCTGCCAGGTTGGAACAGACATACACCAGAACGAAATAGATCACGGAGGCCATTCCGGCATCAGAAGAACCTGAAATACCGATCAACAGGTATCCGACTTGAGCGATGGAAGAGAATGCCATCAGTCGTTTGATGTTCTGCTGACGGATTGCAAAGATATTTCCCGCGGTCATCGTGACTGCAGCCAGGAAAGTGATAGCTGAATACCAAACGGCGTGAAGCGGCGCAAACAAGGTATAGAGCACCGATACGAAAACGAAGGCCATCGCACCCTTGGAAACAACAGACAAGAATGCTGTGACCGGCACAGGTGAGCCTTCATAGACATCAGCAGTCCAGAAGTGAAATGGAACCACCGAGAGCTTGAAGATGAAGCCGGTCAATACAAGCAAGAATGCCGTGAGTTGTAACGGAGAACCATCAAGAAGCGATGGAAGGAGCGAGAAAGAGAGCGTTCCGGTAGCGCCGTACAGCAAAGAGATACCGAAGAGCAGGATAGCCGAAGAGAACGCCGAAGAGAAAATCATTTTCATAGCAGCCTCTCCGCTAACCCGTTTCTCCAGATCGAAATTGCACAATGCCGCAAGCGGAATGGAGGCCAATTCCAACGCAAGGAAAAACAGTAGGAAATCGCCGCTGGAGAGCATGAAGAACATGCCCAACAATACGGAAACGACAAGCATGTGGTATTCGGCAGGATGACGATGGCCCTTCAACCAGGGGGAAGACTGCAAGCCAATCAGCCATACAGCAGCCAACAGGATCAGCTTCTCGTAATGCACTAACACACTGTTCTGCATCATACCGCCGAAAATCGAACCCTCGGATGGGCCGGCAAGGAGCATGAACAAGCCTAAGACAGGAAGAGCGAAATTGATGAAACTGCAAACTTGTCCGCTGCCGGACATTTTACCGCCGATGCGGAAAAACAACAGGAGGAACAGGACCGCCGTCAATCCTAATTCGGGTAGCATGAAGCGTAGCAGCTGTTCCATATCAGATCAAGGACATCAAGTGGTTGATTTGTTCAGAGATACTGTCGACACCAGGCATGATCAGCTCATTCAACAGGAAGGGTGTCAAACCGATTATCAGGATTCCGGCCATAAGTACAAATGCCGCCAGCCGTTCATTCCATCGGGCATCTTTGAACATCTTTTCGGATTCACCCATGATGGATTTACCGATGGCACGAAGGATATAGACAGCGGTCACGACGATGGACATGCAACCGAGAATGGTGGCTGTACGGTAAAACACATCAGCACGCTCCCAAGAACCTACGAATACCGTCATCTCGGAAACGAAACCTGACAAACCGGGAAGACCCAACGAACAAAGTCCGGCAAGGAAGAATAAGGTGCTGATGAATGGAATGGATTTCATCGCTCCTCCCAACTCGGAAAGTTTCCGTGTGTGGGTGCGCTCATACAACATGCCGATGGCCGCGAAGAAAAGTGCCGTCATCAAGCCGTGAGAAACCATTTGCAGCACCGCACCTTGTATGGCTGTCTTTGTGAGCATGCCGATACCCAGCAATACGAAACCGCAATGACTGACCGATGAATAAGCGTTGATGTATTTCAAATCGGTCTGCATCATGGTAGCGAAAGCGCCGTACACGATCGCGATGGATGCGAGACCTACCATCCAGCCTGAATAATGGTGTGCCGCTGCCGGCATGAGAAAGGCTGCAACCCGCAGACAACCGTAACCACCGAGTTTCATGGAAATGCCTGCCAGGAACATGGAGCCAGCTGTAGGTGCGCTGGAGTGGCCATCAGGAACCCAGGTATGAAAGGGGAACAAGGCCGTAAACACTCCGAACCCGATGAACAGGAAAGGGAAGAACAGCAACTGATCACTGACCGATAGTGTCTGGGAACTGGCGCTGAGATAGTCGAACGAGAAAGAGCCTCCGCGGAAATAAATCCCCAACAGCCCGATGAAGACCAGAGCAGAACCGCCCATCAACATCAAAGCAAGCTTGTTGGCACTGTATTCTTTCTTGCCGCTCCCCCATACGCCGATGAGCAGGTATTTAGGGATCACCGCCAGCTCGAGGAAGAAGAACTGAAGGAAGAGGTCGAGTGAAACGAAAAATCCATAGGCGCCGGCACTAAGGAGCAGCAACAAGAAGAAGAACTCGTTGGAACGAGAGGAAACATTCCACGACACCAAAACGCCGGCCAATACGACCAAAGCAGTGAGCGCAATCATGGAAACCGCTATTCCGTCGACACCTACATGATAATCGATGTGCAACGAAGGGAACCAGGACATTTTCTGTACGAACTGAAACCCGTCAGCGCCGACAGCGACCTTTCGATAGGCATCGATAAGCCATCCGACGATGCCCAATTGAATGACGGAAGAAGCCAGCGCGATGGTCCGGGCCTGGCTTGCATTGCGAGCAAAAAGCACCGCCAAAGCCGATAGTACAGGAAGCAGGAAAAGTATCGTCAGGTTCATGCGCTTCGGATCAGTGATTGAAATAAAGATAGAACGATAACAAGACAATCGTAGCCAGAATGAACCAACCGGCATAGTGTTGCACTTTACCAGACTGCAACTCACTGGCACTTTCTGAGGCAGTTTCAGAGGCTACGCCCAGTGTATTGATAGCACCATCGACAATGTGCTTGTCAAACCACGCAGCTGGCGCCCCGATCAATGGGAAAATGATCCTCTTGGTGAAGAACAGGTAAACCTCATCCAGATAAAACCTACCACGGGCAGCGCGATAAAATCCACCCAGGGCTCCTGCCATGTTATCGGGCTTTACGCTTGGACGTAAATAGAACCAAGCAGCCACCAGAATGCCGCCCACCGACAGGAGTACTGGAAGTAAGGAAAACGAAAGGTCTGTTTCCAAATGGACTGGAAGACCAGAAGGACTGACAAATTCACCGAATGGAATGAATCCGGCAGCAACACTGGCAACAGCGAGCAGCACCAGTGGTATTCGCTGCGTCCACGCTCCTTCGTGCACATGGTCCAGATGTGCGGCATGACCCGATGGAGCACTCCAGAAAATCCCGAAATAAAGTCGGAACATATAGAATGCCGTCAAAGCGGCCGTTACAAGACCGATCCAATAAATGGACGGATGGCCATGAGCGGCAGCATGCAGGATCGCCTCTTTACTGAAGAACCCTGAAAACGGTGGAATACCGGCAATGGATAGACAAGCGATCAGGAAAGTCAAATGCGTCAATGGAAGGTGCTTTCTCAGTCCTCCCATATCACGCAATTCATTGCTGTGAACTGCGTGAATGACCATTCCTGCTCCCAAGAACAAAAGTGCCTTGAACATGGCGTGGGTGAAAAGATGGAAGTTGCCGGCAACGAATCCATGAGCCGACTCGCCCGAATAACCGGAAACACCCAACGCAAACATCATGTAACCGATTTGCGACATGGTCGAGTAAGCCAAAATCCGCTTGATATCCGTCTGTGTGCAAGCAATGACGGCTGCAAACAAGGAAGAAACAGCACCTATCCAGGCAACCACTTCGAGTGCGGCTGGATCAGAAAGCGCGAAGACTCCGAACAACCTGGCGACCAAGTACACACCCGCCACCACCATGGTAGCCGCATGGATCAAGGCTGAAACAGGTGTAGGTCCTTCCATCGCATCGGGAAGCCAAATATGCAACGGGAACATGGCCGACTTACCAGCGCCTCCCATGAAGACGAGCAAAAGTCCCCATGTCAATGCTGACACTCCCAGAAAGCTGCTGGCAAGTGCATTCTGCAAACCAGGAGCAGAGGGGTCGGTCAACTGCCCGAGCATGGCAGCGAAATCGAGTGTGCCGCTTGCGTCAGAAAGAATGAGTATGCCTACTAAGAATCCGAAATCCGCGAAGCGGGTTACGATGAACGCTTTCTTTGCTGCAGCAATGGCTGCTGTCCTGGTGTAGTAGAATCCGATCAACAAAAACGATGAAACCCCGACCAACTCCCAGAAAATATAGATCTGAAAGAGGTTGATGGAAAGCACAAGGCCAAGCATGGAAAAAGTGAAAAGTCCCAGGTAGGCATAATACATACCGAAGCGGTCCTCCCCTTTCATGTAGCCGATACTGTACAAATGCACCATCAACGAAACGAAGGTGACCACCACCAACATCATACAGGAAATGGGATCCAGAAGCAGCCCCATATCGATGGATAAGCGGTCGCCGAATTGCAACCAGCAATAACGAATGGGAACGATTGCCTTGTAAGCGGCGGTACCGGCTTTGCCATACACCATGAAATAGTCCCATGCGGTACGGAAGGCGAATAACGCGCTGGATGCGGAAAGCAACGTACCGAACCAGCCGGCAGAAATGCCGTTTTGCTTCCTGCCTGCCAACCCGAGTAACAGGAAGGAGAGCAACGGAAGTGCCGGAATCAGTAGCGGTATGATAGGATTCATTTCCACGTCTGGTTTTAGAAGCGCAACGTATCCGCATCCTCAGCATCGATGGAGCGGTAGTGTCGGTACAAATGAATGACAATGGCGATCGCCACAGCCGCTTCGGCTGCTGCGATGGCAATCAGGAACAGTGAGAAGTATAATCCGTCCAACCGGCCCGGCCAGACGAATTTGTTGAAAGCGACAAAGTTCAGATTGACACTATTCAACATGAGTTCCAAGGACATCAGAATGGTGACAAGATTCCTTCGCGAAAGAAAGCCGAAGACACCTATGAAGAAAAGCGCAGTGCTGAATAAAAGGAAATGATGCAGCGGGATTTCGGTCATTTCTCGGAAGGATTAGGTTTCACAGCGATGACGATACAACCGATCATGGCAGCAAGCAACAGGATACTGATGAGCTCGAAAGGCAATGCATAACCGTTATCGCCGGTTCCCAGCAGCCCTTTACCGATGGTGTGCACGTCCATACCGGAAGGAGCGACCGAAAGATCTTTTTGGAACGGATGTTCCAGGAGCTGTGTACAAATCAAAAGGAAACCGGACAAGGCTGCGAGGATTGAAAAAGCTGTCCGACCGGCAGCAGGAGCTGGTAATTTCACTCCAGCCTGCTGGGTAAGGAAAATGGAGAAGATGATCAGCACGACGATACCGCCGACGTAGACGATGGTCTGTACGGCAGCAAGGAATTCCACTTCAAGCAGCAGATAGATGCCCGCGATGCCGATCAGGGAGAAGAGCAGGAAAATCGCAGAACGGAAGATATTTCGGGAAACCACGGAGTAAATGGCTGTGGCCAGAACGAAGGCGGCAATGCCGTAGAAAAACATGACTGTACCGCTCATCACTCGACACCCTCCATCAGTTTAGAATCAGGTTGATTCAATTTCTTGGTCAATTGACTCCTGTCATAAACGCTGTGCTCGAACGACTGTGCCATCTTGATGGCGCTGGTAGGACACGCCTCGATGCAGAGATTGCACATCGTGCACAACTCCAGATGGTAGACAAACGTATCGAGTGCTTTCTTCTTTTTCCCCTCAGGCGTCATATCGAACTTGGTGACGATCTTGATCGTTCCGTTAGGGCAAGCCAACTCACATGCAGTGCAGCCTGTACAGCGATGTTCGTTTGATTCGGTGTGAGGCATGATGACCTCGCCACGGAAACGCTCGGGTAGGTTCATCGTTGCACGATTCTCAGGGTATTCCTGGGTGATGATCTCCTTATGATGAGTGAAATAATAACCTGTTTTCCGCATGCCCTTCAAAAGGGAAGCGACAGAGCGGTAAATGGTGGTTATATAGTTTCCGAGGAAGGACATCTTGGTCGAATGTTTCAGAAATGCCAGCCTGCAATGGCAATGGCGGTAACGAGTAGCAGGTTGAATAGGCTGATAGGCAATAGATACTTCCACTCCAGATCCAGAAGCTGATCGATCCGGAGACGAGGGAAGGTCCAACGGAACCACATGATCACGAAGATGAGGAAGAAGGTCTTCCCCATGAACCATAAGGAAGTCGGAATGAAATCCATGATGTGATTGAATCCATCCCAACCACCTACGTGCAAAGGCATCCAACCACCGAGGAACAAAGTGGCACCGATGGCACAAACGATGAAGATGTTCACGTATTCGGCAAGAAAGAATAACGCGAATTTCATTCCGGAATATTCGGTATGGAAACCTGCCGTCAACTCCGACTCTGCTTCTGCAAGGTCGAAGGGTGCGCGATTGGTCTCGGCTGTCACCGCGATGATATAGATGACAAATGAAATGAGTGCCGGGATATGTCCTTTGAAAATCCACCAGCCGTTTTCCTGACTGGCAACAATATCGCTGATGCGCAGGCTGCCGCACAAGATGACCACGGTCAGAATGGCAAGTCCTGCAGAGAGTTCGTAACTGACGATCTGTGCGCCACTGCGCATGGCACCCAGGAGCGAGTATTTATTGTTGCTCGACCAACCGGCCATGAGCACTCCGATGACGCTGATGGATGAGATGGCAGAGACATACAGTACACCGATGTTGATGTCCCAGATCTGTACATCACGGGCAAAACCGATCGGCGCCATCAGTAACATAGAAACGATGAGCACCAGATAAGGAGCGAAATTGAAAAGGAACTTATCAGCGCCGTCAGGGGTCAGACCCTCCTTGACCACCAACTTGATCGTATCGGCCAGTGTTTGTAAAGAGCCCTTGAATCCCACCCGATTGGGCCCGACACGTAACTGCATGTAGGCGGACACTTTGCGCTCCATGAAGACCAGCACGAGACCGAGAAAAGCGAAAAAGCCAAGCACAGCCGTTCCTACGATGGCGAATTCCACCAAAGATGCCCACAGTGGATCCATCTTATCGGAGAGCCACTGGTGGAGATGGGTCGCTATGCCTGCTATGCTGAACATGTT
>JBJTRB010000354.1:0-4177 GCA_046075925.1 Bacteroidota bacterium
AGTAGCAGGAAACGATTTGCAGCGATGGATGGCATGCTCACAGCCACAAATTTACCTTGAACACGCTGCGAAAGGAATGAGATTGTTCATTCTTCTTAACAGTGTAAATAACGATATTGTCAATTATCCTGACTGCCCCGATCATGTCGCCCTCGCGTCCATTTTTGAAAAAGGAAGTGTTTTTACCCCTTTCACTGATAACGGTGATGGCTGCCCGAAAATTCGGTATCCCCTTCACTGGAATCGTGTTGCCAGTCGTCATATTGGCTACACTTTACCCCGTAATTAAAAAGTGCTTCGACGGAACAAGCAGTAAACGCTTGATGTATGCACTTTGCCTGCTAAGTTTCATTTTAGTCGCTCCCAGGCTTCTGATATCCTACTCCATGCCGCTGGCCGCTAAAGCGGGAGCCATACTCGCTACCACGATCGTGATTTACACGTTCACTTCATTGAAAAGAGGCGTTTCGATTGACCTGCTCTCCACTACTCTACTGCTGCTTGCTCTCGTCATCGGTTGGCCGAATGCGGGCACCTACCATCGCGCTTTCCGTTCAACTGCTTTTGAAGCCTATGTCATAGAACGCTTCGACGCTGATAACGCTGCCGTGATAGCCTTGTGCGTTACCAATGCCAGACCAGTGGATGATTCTCTCGCCTTTCAGTCGCAACTATCGACTGCCGCTACTGATTGGGAAAATAAAAAGGAAATAAAAAAGGCATTGACTGCATACGACACTTGGCTGGATGCTTTTCCTCGATCAGCTGAGGCGCATCTGCGTCGTGGACGTTTGCGCTTGTATGCTTTAGAATCAAATGAAGTAAACGCTCAGGCTGCCATCAAGGACTTCAACCTTGCGATATACTTGGATGCCACGCTGGCCGATGCCTATTTCTACCGTGCACAAGCCAAATCGCTGGTTGAATCGGGACCTGAAATCTGTTCTGACCTTGAAGCCACACTTCGGCTTGATTCTGCCAGGATAGAATACGTGATGGATATGGCCACTTCAGCCTGTCCGGAACTGTCACGCCGCCTTTTCTCTGGGGCGCCCGATCCGTGACTCTTCGCCGGCAAGCAGCCGCTCGATATTTCGCTGATGCGTCACAAGAATGAGAATCGCCACCGCCAGCGAAAAGATATTGATGCTTGAATTGGTGCTATAGAACACCATGATGACAACTGGGAAGGTCACACCTGCAAGCATACTGCTCAAGGAGACATATCTGGTCAACGAAAATGTGACCAGGAAAACGGTCGCACAAACAAGTGCGGCTTGCGGATGGACTCCTATCAACACACCAAGCATGGTAGCCACTCCTTTTCCACCTCGGAAGCCGGCATACAGAGGGAAAATATGCCCCAACAAACCACATACAGCCAAGGCCAACTCGAAGTCGATGAATTCAGGCGACTGCGGCTCGTATTCACCTACAAGAAAGGCCAGACGGACGGCAAAAAAACCCTTCAGGATATCCATCGCCAGCACGATCAATCCGGCTTTGCGACCTAAGACCCTGAAGGTATTGGTGGCGCCGGCATTGCCGCTGCCATACTCCCTGACATCAATACCATAAAAGCTCTTACCGATCCATACAGCAGATGGTACCGAACCTATCAGGTAAGCAAGCAACAAGCCGATAAGATTATCCCCGGTCAGCAATTCAGGTCGGTAGTTATTCGATTTTGGCGCAATATAGCGAATAGTGTATTCATCGGTTGTCGCCCTCTTCGGCCGGAGGAGGGTTCATCTTCTTCAGGAAATTCTTCACTGCACGATCAGTGGTCAGCATGTATTCGAAATCAGGCTTCTCTTTGACTTTGGAAATCCTTTTCTCCGGCTTCAACTTCTCGATGGCTTCATTGTAACTGGAAACAGAAGAAAGTGTCTGGAGCAATCCGCGCGCATAACCGAAATAGTACCACGTACCCTCTTCCGGTTCCAAGTAGATGTTCAACGCATCGCCTGATCGCTTGTGAACGATCTCCACATACCCCTTCATCTTCCTGTTGATGGAAACCTTTTCCATGGATGCGACACCGATCATGCCTTTTGAGCGATAGCTGCGCGTGGAATTATCCCATGATAGTTTCAAATCGGAAAGGAAAAGAGTATGCCTCAATTCATCGGGAATCTTCTTGAAGGAACCGTATAAATTGAGTTCGGCCAGCATCTTGTCAGCCCGCTCCTTACCTGCCAGTTCGGAGATGCCACGTTCAAAGGTGGTACGTCCTACATCACTCGTTGGCTGTAAGGTTGGATTCGTGGAAAGCTCGGTCCACATGACTTTCAAGGCATCACTCTCCATCGGGAAATCGATGGCAGCCAGCACATCCAAGCTGGTGCTATCGTTGTTCAGGTTCTTGGTTACATTTCCGACAGTGGCCAGTTCCATCTGACCGAGTTGGGTGCCGAAATCCAAACGACCTTCACCGTACACCAGGCATTTCTTATCATCCAGACTCAATAAATTTCCTGGTGCTGTAGGCTGATCCAGTCTTTCCTGTGTCGTGATTTTGAATTGAGATATCGTCTTGTCAAAATAAAGCAAGCCGGAAGAAGTGATGATTTCAAGGTCCGTGGCTTTTTGTTTAGGACGCAAAAAGGCCGCATAAATTCCTGTGCTGTCGCTGGTTTGAGCGATCGAAGCTGCCAGCTTGACTCCTTCGTCTGTAACAGGTCCATCAATCGGTATGGCGACATTGGCCGGATTGATATCGTTGGTGAATCGGATCCAGTTGGCCGCCACTTGCTCACAACTGAATACAGGTCTGGCATAACCGGAGAAATTCAGATAACGGTGGGTTGCCATCAGGTTGATGCTGCCCTTGAAAAGGAATTTATCGCTCAGCGGGAAACCGCCGGCATCCGCAAGCTCACCTGAAGCCACCGTTTGATAAGAGGTGTCTACCCGCACATTATCAAAATGAAAATGATGCTTCACACTGTTCTCATCCACATAATCATAATCACCAGAGGCACCGTAGGATTTCCTGCCTGTGATATCGACTGTTGCATTGTAGATAGTATGGTATTTCGTAGTCGTATTGGCGACAATACGCGCATTGGTCAACGTGCGCATCTTGGCATAACGTTCAACAACGACTTTACCGCTATCTGGAATCACAAAGGCATCAGCCGTCTGCACCAAAGCCACTTTCTCCGCCTTGATCAGGTAGTCCCGCAATGAGTAGCGGGCAAAAGGCGCTTTGAACCGCAGTGAATCCTGTCGTGGTTCAAGGCTGACGAACTCCGAACCTGAAAGCGTGATATTGGTCACGGTGGTATCCACGTCTTGAGCAGTCGCAGTTTGAGAAGATGTACTCATTTCGATCTCCTTCTGATCCATGTACCACTTGAACTGGTCGATGAAACTGATGTATTGGTTCAAGGGGAAACGGACATAAGTTCCTCCTCCATTCGCTTTGAAGTCGCCGAATCGTTGGTTCATATCGATGTGGGCGCGCACATTGTCAGTGACAAAAGCGAGTGCTGAAGCCTCGTCTGATCCGAGACGGAAGTCGGATGTGTCAGCGTCGAATACCACGGATTTGTATTTGAAGTTCCTTGAATCCAATTCGCTGCCGACCATCCGCATAGTTCCTTTTCCGGACAACCCGATCGGCTCGAGGAACAACTGTCCATCCATTGAACTCTGCTTTTCATACATCGCCATTTCCCTGGAACGCTTGGATACCACCATGCGATCTTTGTACGGTCGCCAATGCACACCTACAGAATCACCGATGACATCCGGGTACTCAATACCTGCCAGCACTTCTTTTCTGTTGACGAACCGCTCCACCATAGCATTCATGGAATCAGGCAAGAATAAGAAGGAGGATGTAGTACTTGTAGAAGTCAGGTAGTCCACCTTTCCTTTGCCGAACAGACCCTGATTGCTCAGACTTAGGCGTTGCGTGAAAACACCTTTCCCTCCATAAGCAGGCCAACCGTTTTCGCCTGTCTCACGAACTAGACCGAGCGAAAGGTCGGGCTGCAACTTCAGCGAATCGCGGAAGTCCGGAAAAATGCCAGCGGTCACCATCTCGCCACCGAAGCGCAATCCGGCTCTGCTGAAGTTGTCCAGGGAGTCGATGGCAAAAGGGTCAAGATGGAAATAAAACTTGTCTCGTGTATACACCCCTTCCTGTATGGAAGACTTGTCATAATAG
>JBJTRB010000355.1:0-7560 GCA_046075925.1 Bacteroidota bacterium
CAACCGCGATGACAAGTAACGCAATGTTCTTTTTATTCATAAGGTCATGTTCATCAAGTGCGGGGTCGGCCGAACCGTTTTCTTCTCAACCAGAAAAAAGCCATTCCGGCCATTGAAATAACCAGCAGAGGAACCAATACATTCAACCAGAGAATCGACTCGGAATTCTCGAGTCGTGAGGTGTCCAGAAGTCGAAGTCGAATTTCCTTGCTTCTCAAACCGATCACGCCTGAGTCGTCCAGCAAGTAATCGACACAATTGAGGAGGAACGCCTGGTTGCCATACGACTGCTTGGTGTATCGGTCGTAGCCAAGAGGATAAACCGCTCCTCTTTTGCTGACAAAATTCCTTATCACGTCTCCATCGGAGACGATGATCATCTTTGTCGGCTTGCCTTTTTCCAAAAAACCAATTTCAGATGAGGTTCGGATGCTTTCAGGAATCCTGTTTCTGAAATTCGAGGTGAAGGCACCTTCCAGCAAGGCGGCTGTAGGCATGAATTTCTTGCCGAATACTTTCGGATCCGGCGGCTCTTGCAGTAAGTTCAAGGACACGCGGGCGGGAGCCATTTGTAATTTGCTGGCTTTCGAACTACTCAGCAGGATGGTCTTACGGATACCTTCGACTTGAATCGTATCCAATGTGCTGCAGAATTCCCCCTTCACGACATTCAGATCGTTTACGATGGGATTGATACTGGCTGGATCCATTAACGGAAAATAGGGCCACGGGAAGAGTTCTTGACGAGGCGTGTTGCCTGTATATCCTGTCACCACTGGGATAGGGGCCGACTGCAGATCCATGATGAGGTCGTCGTTCAATCGTACACCGTACCGGAACAACTGGTCTTCGATATTCAGGTTCCATGGAATGGAGATGGTGGTACTGTTGACCGTAAGGCTGTCCATATCAATGGCCATCTTATCGATGAACCAGAGTGTCTTGCCTCCTCTCATGATGAACTGGTCGATGATGAACTTATCCTTCTCGGAAAAAGGAAGTGTCGGACGCGCGATGATGATCGCATCGTATCCGTCCAGAGCATGTAGGCGCTCGGCTATTTCAACCGTGTCTACCGAATAGGTTTCGCTGAGCGATCTTGCTGCATCGGAGATCTCAGGAGTCGGCAATTCACCATGTCCTCTCAGAAAGGCGATGTTGCGCGAGACTGGACGAGTGACCTTCCGAAGTGCATTACAGAATTCGTATTCCAGCCCTTCGATGGAATTGTTCAGCATTTCCTCCGGACTGACACCGGCCCTGCTTTTCAATAATTGCAATGGAAGTTCTTTTCCCCTATAGCTGAAGATTGCTCCGGGGAATACGATTTTCTCCGAGCGTTTTTCCTTGTCACGTACTTCAAGATTGGTAGGGAAGAGTCCTTTCTTTGCGAGTTGTTTGTACACTTCCATCCTCGCTTTCTCATCCTTGCCGGCAGCAGGGTCGACGAACTCATATTCAAGATTATCACCTGCTTGTACTGATAGGTCTTCGAGCAATTCACGGATCGAATTCCGGAGTCGCTTGAATCCAGGGGGAAGGTCTCCGTCGAGGTAAACTTTCACGGTTATCACATCCTCCAGCTCTGAATACAATTTTACCGTGGAAGGAGAAAGGGTGTATCGGCCCTCCGCCGTCATGTCCAAGCGCAAGTGGTACTTGGAAGAAAGCAGGTTGGTGCTTAATACGATCGCCAATACAGCCAAGAGCTGTATCCAACTTTCCCTGCGAGGTGTCGATGTCTTTTTCACCATTTTCTTTTTTCGAGAAGGAATCGTGTGAAAAAGAGGAAGACGAAAGTGATGGATAGGAAGTAAATCACATCCCGGCTGTCGATAACGCCTCGGCTCAAAGCTGCATAGTGTTCGCTCATTCCCAATTGAGAAATGAAATTCCTGACCACGAGAGGGAATCCCAGTTCACTGAAAAAATCGAATCCCGTATAAAGGAAAAAGCAAAGCACGAGGGAAAGCAGGAAAGAAACGATCTGGTTGTCGGTTGCAGCTGATGCGAAGTTGCCTACGGCTGCAAATGCACTGCAGAGCAAAATAAGTCCGATATAGGAACCGAGGATTCCAGCGGAATCGACATTGCCGACGGGGGAGGAAAGCCGGTAGATGGTCAGGTAATAGACTGTAGTCGGAAGAAGGGCAAGTAGTACAACAGAAAGTGCCGCAAGGTATTTTGCGCCTACCAATTGGAGGTCGCTAATCGGACGTGTGAGCAACAACTCGATGGTGCCTGTCTTTTTCTCTTCGGCGAACATCCGCATCGTGATAGCCGGTACAAGGAACAGAAAAAGCCATGGGGCAAGTATGAAAAGACCATCCAGGTTGGCGTAACCGTTCTCGCCGATATTGAATCCGGTATCAGGAATGATCCAAAGTAAAAGTCCGGTGATTATCAGGAATAACCCGACAACGATATAGCCGCTTAGACTGCTGAAGAAGCCGCGGACCTCTTTTTTGAAAAGGGCGAACACGGCGTAAAAATACTGCTTTTTAGGCTCTCAGGCTGCGCTTGTTCCGATTCCCGACATGGGTTATTCACGACCGGATGAACCGTTTCGTCTTGATTCCGGATTCAGCATGCAAGGTGATAAAATACACGCCTGGAGAAATGTGCTCCAGATGGATCTTCTGGTCCTGATCGATCGGAGTCTCACTTTCCATTACCACGCGGCCTGTTTCGTCGGTGATGAACCAATCCGATCGGAGCATTCCTTGTGGTAATCTGACCATCAGGTAATCATCAGCTGGATTCGGATAAATCTGAAGAGACGCCTGTTCCTGTTCTGATGCAATCCCGGAACAGAGTTGAAATTGCACATTCGTTCCCGAAACTCCCGTACACCCATACGCATCCGTCACAGTGACGTGATAATATCCGCTTGTAACGGCTGTCAGGTTGGAGTTGCGACTCCCGTCCGACCAATCGTATGATGCGTAAGGTCCGCCTGCATCCAGCATCACTACTGAACCTTGGCACACGACTCTGTCCATGCCAAGATCTACTTGGGGAGAAAGATGCCTAAAACCTACTCCGGCAGGATAAGTCACCTCGCAACCACTTGACGGGTCGCTGACTGTAGCATAGTACATTCCGGGCGCTAATCGCTCGGTGCGATTGCCTATTGCTCCATTGGACCAATAAACAGAAAGTCCACTAGCCGGCATCTCTATTGCGCCATCTGCGCCATTTGAGCACGATGCATCGCGGACGGTTACAGGATTCGAAGAGGGTAGACGATTGACATGTGCATGCAGTACATAAGCGTAATCCTGTACGCCTGGTGCTGGGCACTGCTGGTCCGAAATCCTGATACCGAATACGAATGAAGTATCTGCTGAAACGGATGGAACCTGCCAGTCCAGCTGCAGTGTATTTCCGTTCATGGTGTAATGAAAGGACTGCGGACCATTGAAATCGATGATTGCCGGATTATCCCCGGGATCCACATCGCTGAGCTGAATGAAGGACGTGAATCGTCCGCCAGAACAGACATTGTTTTCGTAAGAATTGGACCCGTTGAACCCGGATGCAACCGGCAACGAATTCGTTTGAGGTAGCGAAACGATCCGTTGTTCTCTTTCAATGCTCGTAACGGGTTGTCCATTCAAGTAGCCCGTTGCACGCACTGTTAAAACACCTGACTCGTCCGAAGTGGGTAAGCACGAATAAGATCCGGACTGTCGTTCTATTTGGATGGACGAACTCATCCTGATCGGTGTGCTTGGCGAATAACCTGTCAGGTAACTGACATTGTCCGAACTGGATACGCGGGTTGGTATTGGGGATACCACCACGGAATCAAGTCCTGAATGACCAGTAAGTATGAATCGTCGATTGGTTTGACCGCTCCAAAGGAGGAAGTCGGGCAGAGAATTAAAACATAGCTGGGTTGGGTTTGAAACAGCGGCATTGATCCATGCTTCTGTGTACACCGCACTTTGCTCAGGCGATTGTATGCTACTGATTTCAGAGCTTCTGCAACATTCGTTTGCGCTCAATTTCCAGTCGTCACACGCCGATGGCAAATTGACAATTCCTGAATAGACCCATTTGGTGAAATGCGGTACGCCGTTGATGGCAGAGGCGCAACTTGGCCCCATTGGAACTCCAGCCGGAGTGGTCAATTGTAAAAGGATGGAGAAGTAAAGGTTACAGTGTTCGGATTTCACCTCAAGAGGCGACAGAGTGCCTGGGCATCCGCCATTTTCATCCGTGTAAATGGCATAATTGACTTCCAGGCGGCCGGGCTGGACGGTTCTGTATCCGATTTCACTTCCCGCAATATGCCCGCCTTTTGCAATCAGCGAAATGCTTACCAATCGCAGAAAAATCAGGTAAGGCCTCCATTTTCTGATGGTCTCAGCTACGGTAAAACGGGTCAGATTCCTTTCGGCCATGCTTAAATGTAGCCTTGGGCCTTCTTTACCTCAATATTATTCCGTTTAGAGGATTTTTACAGGTGTCAATGTCCCATTTCCAGGGATGAACGATTCCTATGGATTGGTAAAAAAAAACACCGGTACGCAGTGCGTACCGGTGTTTGAAATGCAAGTTCAATTGGATCAGTTGGTCTTGGTCACCTTGCGGAACTCAACCGTTTCACCGGATGAGAACTTCACGAAGTAAAGACCGTTAGCCAAGCCGTTCACACTGAATTCCTGGTGGAAGTGAGAGTCAGAAGCGAAGTCGTTTTTCACCAATTCCTGTACTAAACGTCCTTCCAGATCATACAGTCCGATTTCGATCTGCTGGTCGGAGTAAACCTCGAAGCTGATGTTCAGGATGTTGGAGAATGGGTTAGGAGATACAGCAAGTGAGTGAGCTTCGTCCAATTCGCTGCCATCGATACGGCTGGTAGAGCATGGTCCGAGACAGTCGCCAGGGTGCAATGAAAGGTGAGCAGGAACAGCGCTTGGTGCGATACACAAGGTCTGAGGGTTGCCAGGATTTCCAGGAGGAACGTGGCAAAGAACCACTTTCTTCAGGTCGTGTCCGCAACGAACATCGACTGCATTCACCGTTACAGCGCTGGTAGCTGATGCAGAGCAACCGCCTGCGTCACTTACCGTGACAGAGTAGCTGCCGCCCTGAGAAGCCTGGTAAACAGAGTCAGTTGCTCCCGCAATCGCCTGACCGTCGAGGTACCACTGGTAGCTCAATCCGGACAATGTAGCGTTGGCAGTCAAGGTGATGTAAGAAGCGGTGTAACCAATATAGACCGTGTTTGGTGAGCAACCGGTTCCTGGGGTCATGGTGATGGATACCGCGGCAGGGTTACCTACCGTGACTGTTGCGGAGTCGCTACCAAAGCAACCGGTAGCGTTGGTGTACTCATAGTAAATGGTGTAAGAACCAGGACCGCCAGCAGCGATCGGATCGAATACGCCGTTGGAAACGCCAGGACCGCTATACGTTCCGCCGGTAGGACGGCCGGAGGTGAGGGTGAGAGGCTGTGAGTTGACACAAGAGGTGCTTACGTTCGACAACTCGACAACTGGATTAGCTACAACCGTGATGGTGGTTGAGGCGGAAGAAGAACAACCGTTCTGATCCGTGTAGCTGTAATCGATGTTGGCAACACCGGGACCGGCAGTTGCAGGGTCGAATGAACCACCAGAGACTCCTGAACCACTGTAAGTGCCACCAGCAGGTGACGCCAGGCTCAAGGTAATGGCAGCAGCAGATTCGCAAATATCAGCTGCAGTGGAGAAGGTGATGACAGGATTCTGGTTGGCAGTACCGATCGTTGCGCTGGTGTACGCTACGCAGCCAAGGCCATCGGTGACTTCGATCTGATAGGTGCCAGCAGAGAGTGAGCTCTCTGTTGCTCCAGACAGCATGCCAGGCATCCACATGTAAGTGATGGTACCGGAACCACCCTGAGTCACTACCGTTGCAGCACCGTCAGAACCACCTGGACAGGTTACATCCTGGATTCCGGTTACAGAAGCGCTGAATCCGCCAGCAGAAATAGTAGAGGTGAGGATGATGTCGCAACCGTTGGCATCAGAAACCGTCACTGAATAGCTACCAGAAGAGAGTCCGGTAGCGATAGCGCCGCTGCTGACGTTAGGGGTCCATGCGTAGGTGTAAGGAGCAGTGCCAGTGGCAACCGTAACTTCGATGGAACCATCATTTCCTGCGCAGGTAGCATCAACGGAAGTCAAAGAAGCTGCGAGTGCGCCGCTTGAACTGACAGCTACTGTGCTGGAAGTGGTACAACCATGAGCGTCGGTTACCGTGCACGTATAGGTGCCAGTAGCCAAACCGGTAGCAGTGGCAGTGTTTTGTGCAGGGTTGGTGTCCCAAGCGTAAGAATAAGGTCCTGTGCCGCCGCTAGCAACTGCAGAAGCCTCACCGGTAGCACCTGCACACTGAGTGCTGACGCTGGAGGTGCTTGCCTGCAGTACGGCAGGTTCGGAAATCGAGAACGATCTTGATCCTGCACAGCCGGATGCATCCGTAACAAGTACACTGTATTGGCCGGCTCCGAGTCCGGAAACACTGGAACCACTGAGCGTAGCGGGTGTCCAATCGTAAGTGAAAGGAGCTACTCCGGTAGCAGTGACTGAAGCTGTTCCAGTCGCATCTCCGTTACAAGCTACAGAAGCAGAGTTCGTAACGCTGAAGTTGAGAGCAGAAACCAATACGGAGAAGGAATAGGTCTGAACACCTGGAGAAGGACATGAGTTGTCATGTACAGTAACCGTGAAGGTGTAAGGGTTCGGGCGAGCGTCTGCAGGGGTAGGAGACCAGCAGAATTGTCCGATAGGACGTGAACCTGTGCCAGGGTTGAAGGTGGCACCGGGGATACCGTTGTTCCACGTAAGATAAAGTGAGTCACCTGAGTTGCTATCATCAGAGTTGATGTTGAAGCAAAGCGGAGCAGCACCGGCGCATGCGCTGGCATTGTAGCTGGTGGAACCGTTTACACCACTGATGGAAGGAAGCGTGTTGGAACAAGCTACCGTATAAACCTGGATGTCACGCATTACACGACCGATCAATTCACCATTGCGGTACTCTTCTACAAGTACTGACATGATGCCGATTTCCTGCTGGGTAGGGTTGACCTGGATGTCTCCAGTCAATGAGGAGATAGACATTGCAGGGCTGGACAGCAGTGGCTGGGCTGTTGAGTGACCAGCTGTGAAAGTCACAGGATCGTTTTCTCCGTTACGGGGAGGAATGAAATAATAAGCAAGTGAATCTCCGTCGGAATCAACTGCTCCGTGATTGAAGAAGTTGTTCTGTCCGATGCAGAAGAACACGATTGGAATGTTAGAGAAAGTAGGAGAAGAGCTCTCGTAAACGGTATTGTCAAGGTAAGCCTCGATGTACAGGCCTTCGCCTGCAGCGTTTTGTACCGTGGTGATGGCATTGTTGCGGCAGCAGTCATCTACCCACATGTGCCAATCAGGGCACTGAGCGGATAGCTGAACCAAGGCAGTGTACTGGTACTGCTGGATGCCGGGAGACGTACCGCCGTTACAGGTGCTCGTCGATGTGGAGCAGGAGGGGGTGATCTCTTGACCGGTGTTAGGCACC
>JBJTRB010000356.1:0-2735 GCA_046075925.1 Bacteroidota bacterium
CATGCCCGATCAACAGGACCTTGTGCCAGCGCCAGCAATCGGTTCCATGCGACTTTCGTATAATGAAAAAAGCGGTTTTCACCTCGGATGAAACCTGCTTTTGAAAGCGGCGCATTGACGACAAACCTTTCCACTCTTACACGATTGAAAATGCTTTCATCACTGGAATCCTTGAAACCATCCGTGATCACGGTCATATCATACTTTTCGGCTGGAAGGTATTTTGCAAAAGCAGACATTCGCTGGACTGCCACACCTTGTTTAGGCGGAAACCAAGCAGTGAGTAAAACGATGTGGGGCTTGATCGTAGACACGGTGAACCGAAACCGGGAAAAGAGGCCCCATATCCGGTAGAAGGCTGAAAATTACTCAATATTTCCATGGTTACGGCTCCACGAGGGATGAAGGAATAGAGGTCAATGATTAGATTTGCAGCGGACGATGCGGATTGAATCGACCCGCATCACAAGCCACGAAGCAAAGGCGTGAACACCCCTTCCTCCTACTATAGGAATTTCCTAACGATGCTTTCCGGCAACATGGCAAGCCAGTTGATTCCGTTCCTGCTTGCTCCCGTGCTGGCTCGTATTTATTCTCCAGAAGCGTTCGGTGTATTGGCCAATTTCATGGCCATTGTCGGGGTCATTGGAATCATTGCGACCGCACGCCTCGAGTTAGCGATACCGCTCCCAGATCGTCACGAGCGTGCACAGGATATCGCATTCACAGGAGCTTTTGCAACGCTGCTGATCGGATTCCTTTCTTTGGCACTCCCGTTTTTTTCAGAGCAGGTGGGTCATTTCTATAAGGACAGTCAGCTTGCAGATCAACTATGGATGGCGCCAGTTGCTATTGTCAGTATCGGCATCCTGGGACTATCCAATAACTGGAGTTTACGACAAAGCAGGTTCAGATCCATTTCCGTCGGCAAAGTGGTCCAATCCCTTGCCAACAACGGACTTGCCGCAGTACTGGGCTACATCGGATGGGGCATCGAAGGATTGATCACTGGCTGGCTGATTTCCCAGTTCCTGAACATCCTGGTATTGCTTGCCGGAGTCGACAGGAAAATAAACCGTAACGACTTCGGCATGTCAACGGTAAAGAGCACTGTGGACGAATACCGTGATTTTCCGTTGATCAACTCCTTGCACGCATTCACCGACCTCTTCGTGTCACAGTTCCTCTTGTTTTGGATTATCTCCACGCAGTACGGTCAAAAGGAATTAGGATTCTTCGCGTTGATGCATCGGTATGTCCGCGCCCCTATCGTGGTGGTGACTAGTTCCGTCTCCCAGCTGTTTTATGTCGAGGCCGGAAAAGCACTGAACAAAGGCACCTCCGCTTTGCCCTTCTTCTTCCGGACCATTCGGACCACGTTTCTTTTTTCAATCCCCTTTACTGCCGTGCTACTGCTCTTCGGGCCGTCTATTTTCGGTTGGTATCTCGGAGAGGAATGGAGGACTGCCGGTGAATATGCGCGTTGCATCTCGCCGATGTTACTGTTGATGTTCCTGGTTTCGCCAGTATCAGGGACACCCATTCTTGTCAAAAAACAAAAACCCGCCTTTCTTTTCAGTGTCATCGGTTACTCGGCTAGCCTTTCAGCGCTGGTTGTAGCGCTGAAGTGCGGACTGGGTTTTGAAAAAGCATTGTGGTGGTACAGTGGTGTTTTCTGCATCTACCAATGCTGCTTGATTATCTGGTACTACAATTCCTTGAAATCACCGTCTCATGCGAGTACTGATTAACGGACTGCCCTTGTTCGGTAATAGGCTTGCCGGGCAACTCAAAGCTGCCGATCCTGATTCGAGCTTCATCTTTTGTGATACCTATCGATCCCGCTTGGAACAACTCAGGTTCCTGGCCCTCTTGCCATTCACCGATGCGGTCATTTCGATGAACGGAGTGACGGATCGAAGTGGATCACTCGATGCTGTGCTGCTCTTCAAAAAGAAACTCATTCTGCAATGGCAAGGCACAGATGCCTTACTTGCCATGGAAAGGAATCAAAAAGGAACACTGCTTCGTAAATACATCGATTATGCATTGAACCTGGTCGACTCCGATTGGCTGGAAGAAGAAATAAAGAGTATCGGGCTCCAACCCGAACGACTCACCTTCAAAACAGCACCTGAAATCCAGCCGGTCGTCGGATACGAACGGATCAGTGCAATGACTTATATAGCCAGCCACCGACAGGAGTTCTACGGAATCAAACGGGTGATCGAATTGGCAAACGCTTTTCCCGAAATACCGTTTCACGTTTTCGGCACAGCCGAAAGTCAGTTCTCAACTCCCGGCAACCTGTTTTTTCATGGCTGGGTGGATCCGGCAACATTTACCGAACAGTTGAGGAACACACCGATATTCCTTCGACTTACCGAACACGAAGGTTTTCCTGTTTCCGTCATCGAGGCAATGGCAGCAGGGTGTGAAGTCATCATGTCCATGCCTTACGCAGATGCAAGGGTCTCTGCATCAAATGCACAGGACAAGATCCGCTTTCAGGAGGCATTGGACTCCTTGCATGGTCGAGGATTGATTCCGAACCAAAGAGCCGTTGAAACAGTGTACGCACAATTCGAAAAGACAGCAACCCTGCAAAAGTACCTGGGACGTTTGACAACTTTCATCAAAAGCTGAAATCAGACAAGCGCTTTCTTTCTCATCTCCCTGAAATGAAAAATCAATACCAGGGACATCCAGAAAAGATTACCCATCAAGGTGCCCCA
>JBJTRB010000357.1:0-8328 GCA_046075925.1 Bacteroidota bacterium
GTGTTGGCTGGATTCATTCACGCGCCGACGGATGATGTCAGAGATGTTTTCATTTTCAAGATCTCGCACATCCGATTCGCATTGTTCACCTGTCTGGCGATAGTGATCTGCCTGGAGTCGATGAACGACACCGATCGGACCGGAAAAATCATCTCGTCGGTCACTGCACTCTGGCTGACGATCTTCCTTTTCCTGATCGAATCGATGACAGGCATCTCGATCCTGCTGGTGCTGTCGTCCGTTTATCTATTATTACGGCTGCGCAATCTTGGCCTCGCAGTCAGAATAGCTGTATTGACAGGAATTCTAGCCCTGGGAGGATGGTTCGTTTACGAAATACGTGAAGCCTATGCAGAGGCATCGCAAACAGAACAAGAAGCGCTTGATTTCACTGCCAAGACCGCTGAAGGTCGTCCGTATTCCTTCAATTCCACACTCAACGATTATGAAAACGGTCATCGTGTCTGGGCTTACGTTTGTGACTCGGAGTTGGAGCGTGAATGGAACCGTCGCAGCCGGATTTCCTATCATAGCGACAATGAGCTGAATCAACCCATACGCACGTGTCTGATCCGTTTCATGGCCTCTAAAAACCTGCGGAAGGATGCGGCCGGGGTGAACAAGCTGAGCTTCGAAGAAATACAAGCTGTAGAAAAAGGAGTGGCCAACGTGAATTACCTGGGCAAATCAGGAATGGAGCGAAGGATAAAAGAAACCGCATGGGAATTGGTTCAATTCAACAGAGGGCATGATGTCAATGACCATTCATTAGCGCAGAGGCTGGAATATTGGAAAACTTCATGGAGCATCATTCAAGATCACCCATGGATCGGCGTAGGGACAGGCGATGCACGTCATGCATTCGATGACAAATACGAAGAGATCCGCTCGACCCTTCGACCAGACAACCGCTTGCAGTCGCACAACCAATTCTTGGCGTTAGGTGTGGCTCTCGGAATTCCTATCGCGATTTTTTTCGTCGCTACTATGTTTTATTTGATCATATGCTCCGGTCAACCGAAAGATGTTTATCTGGTGTGCGTATGGCTTATCTTACTCTTGTCCATGATGACAGAGGACACCCTCGAAACCCAACCCGGAGCTACCTTCTTCGCGTTGGCTATGTCCCTTTTTCTGTTCGGAAGATCCATTCCATCAAGAAAAGACATTGCACCTGCTTCATGATCCTGCTGTAAATCCTGATCAGATCGAAACTGTGGAGGCCAGCATCAGGTTGCCGATTCTAAGTTCAAATAAAAATCAACCGGTAGCTTTACGCTGATAATCCATCAGCCTTTGATATTTCATTCTCACGCTTTTGCAGGTGCGCCAGGCGATGGACCAACCTGCAGAACCATCGAGAAACCCTAATCGAAAAATATAATCGCGAAGGAAGCGGGCGAGTGGCTTATAAAAAGATTTGAAATACGAAGAACGTTGACCTGAAGCATATAACGCCGAAGCGGAAATCGCTGTGAAGCGATCGATCTGCCTATCATGTTCCTCAACCGTATAGTAACTGTAGTGAAGCAGATCCCCCGACAACTGTAGGGCTTGCGATCCAGGATTCATCAACAACTCGTCATGAGGATTGATTCCACCCCACCTGGCAATTTCTTTTCGGACCAAACGCAACTTGGTGTCCGGATACCATCCACCATGACGGACCCAGTGGCCGCAATAGTTGGTCAGTCGATTGAAGGAATAACCATCGGCCATTTCTCCTGATTTGACCCGAAGGATGGAATCCTTGAGCCGATCGGAAAGGGCCTCGTCGGCGTCCAAGGACAAAACAAATGGGAATGCAGCTTGCTGCAGTGCGAAGTTTTTCTGCTCGATGTACCCCTCGAATGCATGTTGCATGAACCGAACATTCCGCTCCCTGCAGATGCTTTCGGTCGCATCCTTCGAGAACGAATCCACGACTACCACTTCATCAGCGACACCTTGCAAGGAGTCGATGCAACGAGCGATATTCTTCTCTTCGTTGAAGGTGATGATGACGGCTGAAATCTTGGCCATGGCAAACTCCCTGCAAAGGTAGCAAACAGCACAAGGTGCTGCATGGCGTTTGGCAGGATGCTCCGATTGCGTTTTCTTTGTGAACAAGATGACCATGGATAAGGGCCAAACACCTGAATTGCTGTTAGAAGGGATCCGGCGTGGAGATGTATCCGCTTTGGCGCGTTCGCTTACATTGGTCGAAAACGGGTCCGAAGGAAGTTCGACGCTCCTGGAATCCATTCAGCCTTCCGCTTCCATTCCCGTTGTCGGATTCACTGGTCCACCCGGAGCAGGGAAAAGCACGTTGATCAATGCGTTGATACGACGGTTGACCGGTGCTGGAAAAAAAATCGCCATACTGGCAGTGGATCCCACCTCGCCATTCAATTTCGGTTCGTTGTTGGGCGATCGGCTGCGCATGGCTGAACATTTCAATGATCCCTCTGTGTTCATCCGATCGGTGGCAACACGCGGGTCGCTTGGCGGTCTTTCTGAAAAAGTGATTGAACTTACCGACATCCTATAAGTGCGCCCTTCGACCTTATCCTGGTTGAAACCGTAGGTGTCGGGCAGTCGGAAGTGGAGATTGCCGGGCTCGCCGACACCACAGTCGTCGTCGTGGTTCCGGAAGCAGGTGATGAAATACAGACCATGAAATCCGGCATCATGGAGATCGCCGACATTTTCGTGGTGAACAAAGCCGACCGGGAAGGTGCTGACTCTTTGGCCCACACGCTGCGTCAACTCACTGCGCATCCTCGCAACGATGGATGGCAGGTTCCTGTTTTGAAAACTTCTGCCTCCAACCTGGAAGGCATCGAAGAGGTTCTTGTCGCATTGGACTCTCACAAAGGTCATGTTGCAGCTCACGAAAGAAGAGTTCATCTGTTAGCTGAAAAAGCTTACCGACTCATCCGGCAGCACCGGATGGCAGGGGTTCAGCGGGACCAATTAGTGGAGGAGCTGAAAAAAGCGGCAATTGACCCGAATTTCAACCTTTACAGGTTTGTGGCCAGCAAGGCCTGACCTTGTAAGGTGTTCTTTTTTTGCGGTAAATTAGCCGCTGCTATACCATGACGTCCTACATTCAAAAAGCCCTCCAACGCTTCCTTGCCCTGACCTTGCTAGTCGCAGCCTATCAGCCTGCGGTAGGACAGGTTTTCTGGTCCGAATCATTCGGCGTAAGCAGCGGCACCTGCGACCAGGGTACGACTGCGGCATTGTTCGCCTCATCAAACGGTATCTGGAATGTGACCAGCAACGGTACACAGGCGCCCTATGCTAACAACTGGTACATCAGTTCTACCGAATGCGGACAACCCAACGGCATCTGCAGCAATCCCAACGGTGGATGCATCATCGATCCATTGAACAACACCAATCGTACGTTGCACGTAGGTTCTGTTGCCGGCTCTCCCAATCCGAGCCTGTGCGCATCGGGCGACTGCGGTGCCATTTATGATCCGGGCGGATTCCAGAACCCCTCCGTGGCCACCGATCGACGTGCTGAAAGTCCCATCATCAATTGCACGGGGAAAACAAACGTCCAGCTTTCCTTCCTCTACATTCTTGGCGGCATTGCCAACGACGATTACGGTACGGTTGATTATTTCGATGGCACTTCTTGGCAGACGATCGATGTACCTGTGGTAACGTTCGCATGCTCCACCGGAGCTACCGTCTGGACACAAAAAATCCTCTCTCTTCCCGCTTCTGCCTCCAATAACCCGAACGTGCGGATCGGTTTCAGTTGGAAGAACGGAGAAGGCGGAGCAGGCCTTCAACCGTCCTTCGCTGTCGATGAAATCCAACTCATCAACATTCCTCCTCCTACCAATTCCGATTTCGTGTGCTCCGATACCGACTTTGTGATTTGTGCCGGCAACACCGTCGACTTCCTCGCAGTCACCACGGGCGTCTCCGCTTGGTCGTGGATATTCACCGGAGCGGTACCGGGTAATGCCACCGGACAAAATCCGACCGGCATCACGTTCCCATCGCCCGGCACCTTCGACGTTTACATGATTTCTTATAACACCAGCGGTTCCGATACGGTCATCAAACAAATGACTGTCAACGCGTGTGTGCCGCCTGTCGCTTCGTTCGCAGCATCCGATACCGTATTCTGTGAAAGAGGCTGCATCGATTTCATCGACCTCTCCCTGAATGACCCCAACCGTTGGACGTGGCAGTTTCCTGGTGCTTCTCCGGTAACCGCTTCCAACCTGCAAAGCCCTACCAACATTTGCTACCCGACCCCCGGTTTCTACGATGTGATTCTGACGGTGCAGAATGACTTCGGTGTCGACTCCTTGCGGAAATCGCTTTACATCCAGGTCGAATCGTGTCCGCTACCGATCGCCTCGTTCACCGCAAGCAGCACCATCGCTTGCAACAACCAGTGCATCAACTTCAACAACACGAGTCAATACGTGGACGCCACCACCACTTACGAGTGGTATTTCCCTGGCGCTGCCAACCCGACCTCCACCGATCAGTCGCCGCAATGCGTCGTGTATCCTCAGGACGGCTTGTATGATGTACAGTTGATCGTGACCAATCAATATGGCAGCGACACTTCAGTGATCTATTCCTATATCCGGATCGAAAGCGTTCCATCGGCTTATGCAGGCCCGGATACGGCAATGGCTTTCGGTAGCAGCTACCAGCTCAGTGCGGGCGGCGGCGCCACCTACAATTGGTCTCCTGCTGCCGGATTAACTGCCACGGATATTCCGAATCCGGTTGCTACTCCAACAGTGACCACCACCTATACATGTTCCATCTCGGACGGTTCGGGATGTACGACGACCCGTCAAGTGACGGTCACCCTGATTTTCGACAACAACCTCTATGTGCCGAACTGCTTCTCTCCGAATGGTGACGGAAGCAACGACTACCTGTTTGTCCGTGGCAACAATTTCCGCCGCATCCGTTTCAGCGTATTCGATCGCTGGGGTGAATTGATATTCGAAACCGAAGATCCGCTGATCGGTTGGGACGGTAAATACAATGGCAAAGAGCTTAATCCGGGTGTCTTCACCTGGGTGGCTTCGCTCACTTACGATAACCAGACACCGCTGACCACGTCCGGTACGGTCACCCTGCTACGATGATGATGAACAGCCTGTCCCACCTCCACATGGTTATCAAATGCTGCGCAACTG
Source organism: Bacteroidota bacterium (assembly GCA_046075925.1). GTDB lineage: Bacteria > Bacteroidota > Bacteroidia > AKYH767-A > 2013-40CM-41-45 > Pollutiaquabacter. The sequence continues at coordinate 5,172 of JBJTRB010000357.1, forward strand.
CTGCATTCGTACTGGCATTGTCCGCAGTCGTCCGTGCACAAGACCCTCATTTCTCCCAGTACTTCAATACTCCTCAGGCGATCAATCCGGCATTGACCGGCGTGTTCGACGGAACGGCACGTATCTGCAACAACTACCGGAGCCAATGGACCAATCTCGGCCAAGGTTATAAGACCCTTTACTTTTCTGCCGAAGCCTTACTCGCACGCAAACGTGTCGACAACAAATTCTTCGGAGCCGGTTTGATGTTCTACCAGGACAAGGCTGGAACAGTCGAATTCAAAAAGACAATCATAGAAGGCGCTTTATCCTACACTACGGCTATCGATCAGCGCGCCGGACATTGGATCTCCTTCGGTATCCAGGGCGGACTGGATCAGTTGGCTGTGGATCCTTCCAAAGCCACGTGGGACCAGCAATGGAATGGAAACAATTACGATCCGACGCTCGGATCCAACGAAGTCCTTCGACTGCCTAGTTTCTCTTACCCCGATGTGCAATTCGGAGCGAACTATTTCTATGTGCCGGACGGCTTCAACAGTTTCTCTGCCGGCCTCAGCGTGTCCCACTTGCTGAAACCGAACATCAGTTTCTTTCCACCAAACACCGAAAGCTTGTACCTGCGCAAGTTGACCGTGCACAGTAGTGCTGAAATCTCCCTGGATGGCGAACGGGAACACTTTTTCAATCCTCGCTTCCTTGCTCAGATCCAAGGCAACCAGGCGCAGGTGATGGCAGGTGGATATTTCAGAAACAAGTTGCGACTGAAATCACTGTATACAGGTTACCAGAAAGAAGCTTTCTTCGACCTGGGTTGTTTTTACCGTTACCGTGAATCCGTTGTCGCTGCCGTAAAATTCTCCTACAACAGCATCGGTGTCGGCTTTTCGTATGATGTCGGTTTCGGCAGGCTGTCGCGATTGACTGCTGCCAACAGCTGGGAGATCTCGCTGAGTTTCGTACCTGGCGTTCCCCGCGGAGAGAAAAAATTCGGCATACAGAAGCTGCCCCGCTTCTTCTGATCCTTGATCATTCCTGATAATACACGCGTTTGACGCGCTGCGAGATGCCAGTGAGCAACTCGTAAGGAATCGTTCCAAGCCAACGGGACATTTCCGATACCGAAAGCTCCGGCCCGAACACGATCACTTCGTCTCCTTCTTTGGCAGGTACGTCCGTGATGTCCAACATGCACATGTCCATGCATACATTGCCGATGATAGGCACCTGCCGACCGTTGACCAGCATTCTGCCAACGCCGTTTGAAAGCCGTCGATCGATTCCGTCGGCATAACCGACTGCGACTGTCGCCACCAGCGTGTCGCGTTTCAGCAATCCTTTTCTGGAGTAGCCAACGGTTTCATTTGCCGGTACGTTCTTTATCTGAGAGATGACGGTCTTGAGCGTTGCCACGTGTTGCAACTGTTGTTGCTCGTGTGATGTGGCGGCGAAGCCGTACAATCCGATTCCGATGCGGACCATTTCGAACTGCGCCTCACTGAAACGAAGAACACCCGATGAATTCAAAACGTGTCTGAACACAGGGTGATCGAAAGAGCTGACCAGGATATCGCTCATCGATTTGAATTTACCCAGTTGGCGACCGGTGAAGCCGTCGTGTTCGGCTTCATCGGATGCAGCCAGGTGGGTGAATACCGATTTGACCGACATGTTACGGTTGTTCTTGAGTCGGACCACCAATTCCTGCACTTCGTTGTCTTCGAATCCGAGGCGATGCATGCCGGTATCCAGCTTGATGTGAATCGGAAAAGATTCGCCGGGATGGGACTTGAGAAAATCCGTCAGCTGGTTCAACAAGCGGAAATTGTAAATCTCCGGCTCCAGCCGGTGTTTGAGCATGGCATCGAAGCTCTGTACTTCGGGATTCATCACCATGATGGGGAGTGTGATACCCGCTTTCCTCAGTTCAACACCTTCATCTGAATATGCTACTGCCAAATAATCGACATGATGGAATTGTAACACATTGGCGATCTCGTGGCTGCCACTGCCATACGATGTGGCTTTGACCATGGCCATGATCTTGGTTGACGGACGCAACCTCGATCGGTAATAATTCAGGTTATGGACCAGTGCATTGAGATTGATTTCCAGCACGGTCTCGTGCGCTTTCTGTTGCAGCAACTTGCCGATCCTTTCAAAACCGAACGGTCGGGCCCCTTTCAACAACACCGCTTCCTCACGAAAAGAAATGTTCGGAAACGCTTTCAGGAAATCGTCTGTCGAAGCGAAAAATTCCGCTGGAATCCGGAAGTGACTGCGCTGTCGTTGCAAGGCAGGTCCGATCCCGAACATGCGGGTGACTTGTTTGGCCGAAAGCAAATCCGCCACCTCACGATACAGCGCCTCTTCGTTTCTTCCGCTTTGCAGGATGTCGGAAAGCACCACCGTACGCCGTTCGTGCTGCTTCTGTTGACGAAGGAAATCCAATGCGATGGTCAATGATCCGAGATCGGAATTGTAACTATCGTTGATGACCGAACATTGGTTGATACCGTTCTTCATCTCCAGTCGCATGGCAACGGGACTGAGGAACGGCATTCGTTCGGATACCGTGTCGGGCTCGACACCGAGATGCAACATGAGCGACCAACAATGGATGGCGTTCTCGATGGAGGCATCGTCCGTAAAAGGGATCCGGATCGTGAGGAAACGATTGTGGAATACGCCTTGGATCTCCGTATCATCGGATGACTTGGAGATCCTGCCGATCTGGAGATCGGCTTTCGATTTGCGCGACCAGGTGAATAATGAAAGCTGGGGTCGCACGGCTGACAACGATTGGACGGCAGCGTGTATCTCCGGGAAATCCCTGCAGTAGACCAACGAGTCGACATGACTGAAAAGCGCGAACTTCTCATTCACTTTCATGCCGCGATCGGAGAAACTCTCGTCGTGTGAAGCACCGATGTTCGTGATCAACCCGACCGTTGGAAGTATGATGCGTTCCAACCGTTGCATCTCGCCCGGCTTGGAGATGCCCGCTTCGAAGAGCGCCATTTGGTGGTCGTCGTTCATTTGCCACACGGACAGTGGAACACCTATTTGTGAATTGTAGCTTTTAGGACTGCGAACGATGGAAGCGTCGGGGCGCATCAACTGGTAAAGCCATTCCTTCACGATGGTCTTTCCATTG
>JBJTRB010000358.1:0-6340 GCA_046075925.1 Bacteroidota bacterium
CCCTGCTGTACGCCTATTGGAAAAACTCAAACTCACCGACGGGATCATTCAAGAGCCTGTTTTCAGGAATCACATGGCTACGGCTATCGAACAAAAAAAATCTTTCCGGTACAATTTCGTCATGAATGAGGAGCACACCTACTCCATCTTCATCGCTCCTGCAATCGCTGAAAATTACGCCAACGTATACACAAGCGATATTTCTGAAATAGCAGAACTTCAGAAAAAAATCTATCAGAACCTGGCCGATATCAAGTCAGCCATTGACAGCACGGAGGATATCATTGTGCTGATGGACGAGAACATGAATATCCTCGCCTTCAACCAAAAAGCTGAATCGCTGGCCCATTCCTTATTCAATAAAAAACTCACCAAACAATCGCGAGCATCCGACTACTTTGACGGCAACTTGCTATATGCTTTTGAACGTCAATTCAGCAAATGTCTTGATAAAGGTCAACGATACGAGTTCGAGTACGATTTCCAACCACCAGCAGGAGAAAGACTTTGGTTCAGGGTTGTTTTCAATCCCGTGAAACAGGATACAAAAGGAAAAACCATCGGCGTCTGTCTCAATATGAAAGACATCACGGAATCAAGGGATGATCTCCAACAATTGGAAGCCCAAAAAACCTTTTACGAAACCATCCTCGACAATATCCCTGCCGACATCGCCATTTTCGACGACCAACACCGTTATCTGTATGTCAATCCACAAGGCATCAAGGACAAGAACCTTAGGACTTGGATGATCGGTAAGACCGACTACGATTACTGCAAATTCAGAGGTATAGGCACAGCGATCGCTGACGAACGACGGGGACTGTTCCAAACCGTTCTCAAGCAGAAAAAAGAAATGGCCATCGAGACCGAGCACACCTCATTGGATGGCAATGTGAAATCCATGTTACGTAAATTCTACCCTTACTATCAGAATGAGACATTCAAGCTGATGATCGGATACGGGGTGGACATTTCGGAAGTGAAGCAGGTACAACGCTCGTTCATGCAGAGTGAGCACCGCTACCGAACGCTTTTCGAGAACAACCCTCTCATGGTTTTCATCCTGGACAAGGCAGGAACAATCCTCTCTCTCAACACTTCGGTCACTACCGAATTAGGCTATCTTGAAAAGCAGATGACGAACAAGCCACTGTTGAATTTCCTTCCCGAAATCAACAGACAGGACATTTCATCCAGAATCGCTGCTTGTTATGAAACTCCAGACAAAGAGTTCGTTTGGGAGAGCCGCATGACGAAGAAAAGCGGAAAAACGATCGACATCGAAGTACGAGCGAAAGTCATTTATTCCGAAACAGGCGTACCGCAATTGCTTTTGGTGGGAAACAACATCACCTCCAGAAAGCAAAACGAGCGACTACTTGAAGACAGCGAGAAACTGAATAGACGGCTGATCCAGGAGTTACCTGTTCCCGTTGCCATCATCCAGGACAGTCATGCTGTCCTGACCAACGAGGCATTCGACGAGCTGATCGGGATACCGGAAACCACGAAGGATTTCCATTTCAGCGAAGTCGTACTCAACGAAGACAAGAGCAAACTGAACACGGCACACGAGCAACTTCTCCGAGGAAGCGAATCCGTCGATTACACATTAAGAATCAGCACTTCAAAAGGCGATTTACGACACGTATCCGTAAGAGACAGCTTCTTCAATTACAAGAACAATCTCGTCACCCTATCGGTGATGAACGATATCACCGATAGGGTCCAGGCGGAAACGAAAAACAAGGAAATCGAAGAGCGGACCAAACAGATTCTCGACTCCGCACTCGATGCCATCGTACTCACCGACCTGCTAGGCAACGTAGTCGATTGGAACAAGCAAGCTCATGTCATTTTCGGATGGGATGCCGAAAAAATCCTGGGTAAGAAATTAGAGGACATCATCCTTCCGAATGTCATACGTGAGCCCGGAGGTGGAGCCCAAGAACGAAGGAAGTTATCGCTGAACAAACTCATCGAAACGACCGCACTCGACTCCCAGGCAAACCAGTTCCCTATCGAACTCTTCATCACGCAGATCATTTCAGGCGATCGGAAGATGCTCGCCTTTTACATCAGGGACATCACAACCAGGAAAGCAGCCGAAGGGAAAATCCAGGAATCCGAGCGAATAGATACCATTCTTACCAACTATTCCGCATCCGTTTATCAGATCGACAACATACCTGCCATCCTCGACAACCTGATCGGAACCTTCAATTCCATCTGTAACCTCTGTGAAATATCCGTCTACCTGGCCGACCTGAATGGGAATTCACTGATACGTTTCCATATCGGATCGACCGTATTACCGAACGGAACAGACGGCTATTTGGACGAGAACATTCCATTCGGATCGGGGCTTATCGGTGAAGCCGCCACCAACAACAGCATGCTCATCGTCCAGGATGTGTCACAAGACACCCGATACAAACTGAGTGACCAGTCACCTGGCGCTCAACTTGCTGCTCCGTTGATGGTCAACAACAGGGTGTTTGCAGTCTTACATTACAAGACACATATCGTAGGATTTTTCAGCGAGATGAACCAACAGATCATCCGCAAATTGTTCGAATCGACAGCTTCACGCATCGCTAAGATCATCGATGAACAGAATCAGCTCAGAATGACCAAAGAACTGATCCGTAACAACGCTCAGCTTCAACAGTATTCCTATATCGTTTCGCACAACCTGAGAGCCCCTATCGCCAACCTGCTCGGGCTGTCCAGGATCTTCAATCAGGCAGATCCAGCAGATACGCGAAACATGATGATCATAAAGAACATCGAATCGTCTGCGAGTAATATCGACACGATTCTTCGTGACCTAAATGAAATCCTGTCCATCAAGAAGGATGCGGCTAAATCAAAAGAATTCGTCCGATTCGAAGATGTGCTATCCACGGTACTGAAAGGACTACAGAAAGAAATCGAAACCATCAAACCGGAAATCAATACCGACTTCAGATCGGAAGGCCTCTTTACGATCAAGTCGTATATGACAAGCATTTTCGCGAATCTTGTCGGCAACGCCATCAAGTACCGCTCAGAAGAAAGGCCTTGCAGGATATCCATCACATCGAAAGAGACGCTCAATTCAGTCATTCTGGAATTCACTGATAATGGCATAGGAATCGACATGGAGCGATTCGGCGACAAGGTGTTCGGACTATACAAACGCTTCCATATGCATGTGGAAGGAACAGGAATCGGTCTGCACTTGGTCAAATCACAAGTAGAAGCACTCAACGGACACATACTCTTATCCAGCCGGGTCAACGAAGGAACCCGCTTTACCATCGAATTGAATCATGAATAACGACAGATTGATCATGTTGGTTGACGACGATGTCATCCACAATTTCATCACCGAGCACTTCTTGAAGGACAACTACCCTCCCGTACAGGTCATTTCATTCGTAAATCCTGAGGAAGCCTTGCAACATATTTCGGGTATTCCTACCAATCGGGAATTACGTTTTCCTGATGTGATATTCCTTGATATCAACATGCCGTTGATGAACGGATGGGAATTCCTGGATGAATACATCAAAATGGATCTGCACCATGTAGCTCCTTCAAGAATCTACATCCTTTCCTCTTCCTTGGACCCCAACGACATTTCAAAGGCTCAACGTTACTCGGCCGTATCCGGATTCATTTCAAAGCCGCTGAGTCCGGACAAGGTGAATGACATCCTGGAGTGATTTCACTGATCCATTTCCTGCAAGAAGAACACATTGTTTCTTCGTCGCGGATGGACTTCAGGCACTTCGTCCGGAAAACCTAAAATGATTGCCAGGACGACGTGTTCGCCGTCAGGAATACGCAATTTCGGATAGCTCTTGGCATGTTCGACTAATTTCGCAAAGCCTATCGGGCATCCTCCAATTCCCAGCGAGTGTGCCATCAAAAGCATGTTTTGTGCACACATGCCCACATCGATCATGGCCCATTCGTCCTCTTTAGGCGCAGTGATGAAGACCACTGTTTGTGCCCCATGAAATACAGGGTCATCAGTCGATTTCAAATCAGCATGCCTGGCTGCATGATACAAATCCGATGCGGTCCGCACCATCTGTCGAATACCTGATTTGGCAAAATCCATGAAGGAGGCCTTGATGATCGACTTCGATAACTCTTTTATCAGTTGCCTGTCGCTTACGACGTAAAAACTCCATGGCTGCTTGTTCATTGCCGAAGGAGCCATGCGACCAGCCTGTATGATTTCCTCCACCAGCTTTTTGTTCAAAGCTTTATCCTGATATTTCCTGATCGATCTTCGCTCGTAGATGGCATTACGCACATCTGTTCTTGAATCAATCGAAACTGTTGACGTTTCCATGTTGAATCTGTTTTCATGTAAATCTCGCCTGGATGAATGTCCGCTGAAATGACCTGCGTCATACAGGATGCTGCTGGTAATCTCTTGGTCATTTCGAAAATAAAGCAGATCGATCAACAAGAGTGATATTCAGGACTTGAAAGAAGAAATGAATCAGATACAGATGCCGTTCAGTCTTTAAAAGGAGTTGAAATGAAAAAGCTCCGGATCGGAATCCGGAGCTTTGTGAAGAACCATCAAGAAGTCCTCATTCTGAAATTACAAACCGAGCGTAAGCAGCCCGATCCGCATTCATCAATCTCACCACATACATACCTGGCAGGAAGTCAGAACTTGGAAGCGGAATTTCTACTGTGAATTCACCAGAGCGCAGGCTTTCCTGATTGGTTTCCACCATTTTTTTTCCAGTGACATCGAAAACCTCCACGACAATGGAACCAGGCTCCATCGTTTCATAGTTCAGATAAATCCTGTCCTTGGTCGGATTTGGAAACACATTCAACTGAAGAGCGTTAGCCGATCCGGAAAATAGACCGGAGAGCCTTGGATCGCCCGGACAGACAAGAAATCCATCGTCACCTTCGTTATCGTCATCATCTTCTTCATTTTCATAGCCATTCACATCTTCCAGCGCTTTGGTCAAGCGTTTTATATAACTATTCGTTCCTACACAACCGATGATATGGTTGGCTTCGTTATAAAGCTGCATGACAGTCCAACCGGAAAAAGGACCTCGTGCAATGAAAGCATCCTTCAATAACACACCGGAAGGTGAAAAATTAGGATCAAGACTATCGAACATGACATTCAGGGTCAAGGCTAAAAGTTCACCTGCAAATGAATTGGAGTAACTGACGGAAGTGGGATCAACCAGAGTACCCGGAGATAGCGGTCGAGCGAATCCTGTAGAAGCAAGGAAATCGGTAACAGCAGTTGCAGAGGTCAACTGCAATGAACGGCCACAATCGCCGATAGACAAACCATTCGGAAAGGCAGCAGAAAAATGAGCCTGTAGATAAGAAGGTACGGTAGCAGTCGGATCACTTCCACCCCACTGCTCTTGGGTATAAGCTGCAAATGCACCGCATGCAGCCTGAATGCTGCAATCATTCACAACCATGTTTGCAGTAGCCGTGGATGTGCAACCGTCGTTACTGGTGACACTGTACTCCAACGGAAAGGACCCAATTCCAGACACCGTAGGATCAAAAGCTCCTGCAAATACCCCGATACCTGAATAAGCTCCACCTGTAGGCTGTCCTCCCGATAGCAAAGTAGCTGAATCCGTCGAACACAATGGCGAAGGTGTTGCAAAAATGACCGTAGGATTGGGAAATACGGATATGGCAACAGAAGTCGAGGTAGCGTTACACGAACCTGACCAGACTGTCACAAAATAGGTTCCCGAGCTGGTAGCCGTTATCGTCTGTGCGGTACTGCCTCCCGGCGACCAGAGATAAGCATCTCCTGCAGTGGCTGTTAATTGGACTTGTCCGCCTTGACAAAAAGAAGTCGCTCCATTTACAGTGATCGAGGCGGAGATGGAAGAAGTGACAGTCATGGTAATTGCCTGAGAAACCACGGTAGTAGTTGTCGCACAAGGATCGTTGGAAGTCATTTGACAGGAGACCACGTCCCCATCGTTGAGCGAATTGGAAAAGTAGCTGGGACTATTGGTTCCTACCGGCAGACCATTCACCAGCCATTGATAGGTTGGAGCACTTCCAGGATTGAGGGCGGTCGAGGTGAAATTGACTCCTGTGCCGCTGCAAACGGACGTTCCGGAGCCGGAGCTTATACTTATTGAAGGTGTTACACCCGTTGTTACCGCCATTGTCAGCGTATTGGAAGTCGCCGTCGGGGTAGATGCACACGAAGCATTCGAAGTCATGACGCAACTCACCGTATTACCATTCGTCAAAGTCGAAGTGGTGAAAGTCGGGCTATTCGTTCCGGCATTCGTTCCGTTGACTTTCCATTGATAAGAAG
>JBJTRB010000359.1:0-11697 GCA_046075925.1 Bacteroidota bacterium
TGGAAAATCAAGGTAGGGGAATACGGCTATGGCATTTCCCAATCGATCGCGACTTCCGGGTCGCAGCCAGGAAACATGCAGACCTTTTTCCGGACACAGGAAAGACCTTTCCCATGGATTCTTTCCGTTAGTAGTGAAAAAAACGGAAGATTCAACGGAAATAAGGTGCTCTTGTTGAAGAGGGAGCAGCGCATCGCGGTGAGCGATGAGGAACCCATAGGTCGAGGAGATGCTGAAACCGACAGAAGGCTTCAGGGAATCAGGGTTTTCTGCATGGGCGATTTGCAGGCCGACGCCCATGAAAAATAATATCAAGAAGCGGATTCTTCTCAAACGCATGAATCAGTTACGGATTCAACCGGATTAGTGCAGGAACTCGCTGGTCGGTTGATCATTCAAATATAGTTTACTCTCCTGCCTGAAGGAGACGGCGCTTCCGAAATATTGGTATTTTTGTCAAATCATGTACAACGTCGAAGTCAACGGCAACCAATACAGGATCGAATACGGTCCCAACCATCGTTCAGTAAACGACAAGGCGGCTGATTTCGATCTGATCGAATATCGCGAGGGCCGGTTTCACATCATCATGAACAATAAGTCCTACACTGCCGAGGTGGTGCAGGTCAACAGCGAGGAGAAGTCGTTCGTGATCAATGTCAACAATCGTCCTTATCGCTTGCAGGTCCGCGACCGTTACGACGATTTGTTGCGTGAAATGGGCATCGATCCTGCTGCGGGCAAGAAAGTGAATGACATGAAGGCGCCCATGCCCGGATTGGTGTTGGGTGTGATGGTGACTGAAAACCAGCCGGTGTCGAAGGGTGATCCGGTGCTTGTGCTTGAGGCCATGAAGATGGAGAACATCATCAAAGCTCCTGCCGATGGCGTCGTAAAGCGTGTGGCCGTTGCCAAAGGCGACAAGGTGGAGAAGAACCAGGTCATGGTGGTGATGGGTTGAAAGACCTTGTTAAAAAGTCGCTCCACATCCTCGGTCTCCATTTCCGTATAAAACTTAGGTTTAAGGTGTGCAACACCTTATCCTGAACCTCCGATCAGGCGCAGTCTTACTGGCCTTCTTCCTTTCTGTTTCTTTTTCAAAAGCGCAAACGGTTTCCGGTACCATCCGTGACCAACAGACCGGCGAAACAGTCATCGGCGCAGGTGTGTTGCAAAAAGGCACTACGAACGGCACGGTCACCGATCTGGATGGAAAGTTTTCATTGCCATTACAAGGTAGCGCCCCTTACACGCTGGTGATCACGTATGTCGGTTATGAAGCGCAGGAAATCACCGTGAGCGACCCATCCAAAGCATTATCGTTGCGCGTCAAGCCGAAGGTCCAACTAATCAAGGATGTGGAAGTGACGGGAAGCAGGATTTCGGAAAAGCAGAAACAGGCAGCGCTGACCGTGGAGTCGATGGATATCCTGGCCGTGAAGGAATGTCCACAATTATCGTTCTACCAGGCATTGGGAACACTCAAAGGTGTGGACTTGACCACTGCTTCGCTCGGTTTCACCGTCATCAACACCCGCGGATTCAATTCCACCTCGCCGGTTCGCTCGCTTCAGATCATTGATGGAGTGGATAACCAATCACCTGGATTGAATTTTTCGTTGGGAAATTTTTTGGGTTCGCCTGAACTGGATGTACTCAAGGTGGATTTGGTGGCGGGAGCCAGTACGGCTTTTTTCGGTCCGAACGCCTTCAACGGCGTGATCGATATCCGCACCCGTAGTCCGTTCGTAAAGCCCGGATTGGAAGTGTCGGCCAAAGCAGGAGAGCGCGGACTGCTGGAAACGTCTGTTCGTTGGGCGCAGGTGTTCAAAGACAAGGATGGAGAAGACAAGTTCGGTTATAAGTTCAACTTTTTCGCCATGAAGGCGAACGACTGGCAGGCGGAGAATTACAAGCCGAATCCGCAATCGCCGGATGGCTTGGGCAATCCGGGCGGATTTGATGCTGTGAATATCTACGGCGACGAATATTATTCCACCAGTAATTTCTCCAAGCAGCCGGCTACGAATCCGGGGCTTATGACGTATTACCGGACGGGTTATCGTGAAATCGATTTGGTGGATTACAATACCAATAACATCAAGACGAACGCAGCGTTTCATTACAAGATCACAGACAAAGTGGAGGCCATTGCATCCACCTCTGTGGGCACAGGAACTACCGTTTATCAGGGCGATAACAGATACAGTCTTCGTGATATTTTCTTTTTCCAAAACAGGGTAGAGGTGCGGCAGCAGGACAAGTTCTTCATCCGTGCGTATGCTACCAATGAGAATGCCGGTAAATCCTACGATGCTTATTTCACTGCACTTTTGTTGCAGCGGGCAGCGAAGTCAGACGCGGCATGGAGTGCAGCCTACAGGAACTATTGGACGCTTCCGCAGAATCATTATTTCACCAATTTGCGCGGCTTACCTGGTTATCCCACGCCTGCGGATTATCCCAATGACTATCCGGCTTATCTGGCTGCAATCAATCCGTTCCTTCTGAACAACTACTACGACACATTGACCTTGTATCATGGTAACTCCCGTACCTATGCCGATAATTCATTGGATATTTTCAATCCGCAGTTTGTTCCGTTTTTTCAACCCGGCACACAGCGATTCGACTCGGCGTTCAATGCGATCGTAACCCGTCGTTCTTTCTCGGAGGGAGGTTCACGGTTTTATGATAAGTCTGCCCTCTATCATGTGCAGGGCGAATATCAGCTGAATCCGGACAATCGCACGGAGGTGCGACTCGGAGGTAATTATCGTTTGTACACGCCTCGTTCAGATGGCACCATCTTCAGTGATACCGCAGGCCGATCCATAACGAATAACGAATTCGGGTTTTATGTCGGTTTCAATCGTAAGATTTCAAGTAACAAGTTGAGCTTGAGTCTTACCTACAGGGTAGATAAGAATCAGAACTTCGACTATCTGGTTTCTCCGGCGGCTTCCATCGTTTATACGCCGAACGATAAACAAGTACTGCGTCTTTCTTTCTCCTCAGCCATCCGTAATCCTACGCTCACCGATCAATATCTCTATTATAATGTGGGTCGGGCGAAGTTGGTCGGCAACACTGAAGGCTTCGACTCGTTGCTGACGCCGGAATCGGTCAGGGCTTTTCTGGACAATAACAATCAGCCATCCTATTTGCGGTACTTCAATGTGGATCCTGTGCGTCCTGAAAAAGTGCGCACTTTGGAGGTGGGATACAGGGCAACCTTCTTTGACAAGCTTTACCTCGACTTGAACGCGTATTACAGTGTCTACCGCGACTTCATCGGCTACCGTATCGGTGTCGATGCGGATATCACCAGTTCGTTCGGTGCTTACTATATTTTCTTGAATGATGTATTCCGCATGGCCAGCAATTCACAAGACAATGTTAGCACGCAAGGCGCGTCCATCGGTCTCAACTACTATATCGACAACCATTTCATGCTGAATGGGAATTACTCATACAATCAACTCGATAAACGGGGGTCCGATGATCCGCTGATTCCCGCTTTCAATACGCCATTGCACAAGTTCAATCTCGGGTTCAGTGGTCGGGAGTTGGAAGATGGTTTCGGTTTCAACGTCAATTTCAAATGGGTGGATGGATTTGTCTTTGAAGGCTCTCCGCAATTCACCGGCAAGATTCCCGATTATGGACTGGTCGACTTGCAGGTTTCCAAGAAAGTCCCGGAAATCAACAGCACGTTCAAGGCAGGATGTACCAACTTGACGGATAACCGGCATTATGAAGTATTCGGCGGACCGCTTATCGGTCGCTTAGCTTATTTTTCAATACTGGTCGAGTTGAATAACTGATTACTTATTGGTGCTATCGGCTTGTTTTACGTCTGTCTTATTTAATTAGATTTACGACAGAAAACCGAAACACCATGAGAAAATCATTACCCTATTTGATGCTGCTTGTCGCACTGGTTTCCTATGTGCAAGACATCAGTGCCCAGCGCTACGTGAACGAAGTGTTCACGGATGTACAAATCACCCCGAGCGTTCGTTATGCTCAGAACAAAGAGTTCCTGACAGGCGCACCCGTGTTGAAGAACTTGAACATGGATATCTATGAGCCGGTCGGAGATGTCCAGACGACCCGCCCATTGATCATTTACATGCACACAGGCAGTTTCCTTCCTCCTGTCATCAACCAGAATCCTACCGGAAGCCGTTTCGACAGTACCGCAGTAGAGATGTGTAAGCGTTTCGCGCGTCGTGGTTATGTCGCTGCAGCCATGTCTTATCGCATGGGATGGAATCCTGCGAGCGCTGATCAGGATGTACGTACCGGTTCGTTGCTCCAGGCTGTTTATCGCGCCATGCAGGATGCAAAGGCTTGTGTGCGTTATTTCTACGAAGAAGCAGCAGTGAACGGTAATCCATTCCGCGTGGACACCAACAACATCATTTTGGGTGGTCAGGGCACTGGAGGTTATATCGCCTTGGCGTATGCCTCTGTCGACAAGCTGTCTGAAATCAGTTTGCCAAAATTCCTCTCCAATTCAACCAACCCGTCTTACGGTTTCGTAGCAGGAGTATCGTATGTCATTCCTCAGATTTGGGGCGACTTCGACGGATACGGTGGAGACACTACGTATAACAACCCATTCAACCACGTCGGGTATAGCAACCGGATTAGCTTCGTGTTCAACATGGGTGGAGCGATCGGTGACAGTTCATGGCTCGAGCAGGGCGATGTTCCGATGGTCGCATTCCATGTGGTTGGCGATCCTTTCGCTCCTTATGGCAACGGTCCTGTCTATGTTCCTACCCAACCTCCTCAATATGTTGTTGACGTAAGTGGCAGCAGCGTGGTTATCGAGCGATCCAATGCTTTCGGTAATAACAATTGTTTCAATACGGCAGTATTCAATGATCCATACACTCAAAGAGCCAATGCGATCAATAATGGCCAGGAGGGACTTTTCCCCTTGCAGACGGCTACTTTGGTTCAATCGGGTCCTTGGGAGTGGTATGATTCCACTGCGCTTGTCGGCTTCGCCCAATTCATCAGTCAACCGGCAGCAGCCGGAACCCAGGCATACCTCAATGGCTTGGCTACCAATCCCGATATGTCCAAGACTAAAGCGATGGCCTATATCGATACGATTCAAGGCTATCTGAATCCCCGAATCGTCCAGTGTCTGGGATTGAATACCAGTGTCAATGATTGGGGTGCGGTTGCCAATGCGATCAATGTCTATCCTAACCCTACCGCAGGTGAATTCAAGGTCGATTTAAGCGGTGTTACGGAAAAGGCCAACAGCCTTCAGGTGCTCGATATCAATGGCCGATTGATACAGGAATTGAAGATTGATGAAAACGCCTTGTATACGATCAGAGGAATGGAATTGGCTAAAGGCCTTTATTCTGTCCGCATCGGATTCGATGGCGGTTCGGTTACCCGAAAACTGATCGTCCAATAACCCGTTTTTCACCTACCGAAAAAGGACCGAGACTCTCGGTCCTTTTTTGTTTATTAGCACCATCTTATAATCAAATGCTATGAAAAGGACACTTACACTTTTGTGCATCATTTCAGTCATCACTGTTTCTGCTTCGTTTGCTCAAACAGTAGTCGATTGCAATTCCGGTCGGTTCGATACGGAAGTGTTTCAGACACTGACCACCACTACGAATCTACCTTACGGATCCGCTTTGAATTCGTCCGGCACCTACACGCAGTTGTTGCTGAATGTATATGAACCGGCAGGAGACACCGCTGCAACCCGTCCACTCATCGTGTGGGCACATGGGGGCAGCTTTGTAACAGGCACCCGTACGGATCCGGATATCGTATCCCTTTGTCAGAGTTTTGCAAAGCGCGGATACGTGTGCGCAAGTATCGAATACCGATTGGGAATACCTTTTCCGCCGAGCCAGTTGGGCGCCACACAGGCCGTCTATCGCGCTACACAAGACATGAAAGCTGCCGTCAGGTACTTCCGAAAAGATGCGGCTACTACCAATACATTCCGTATCGATCCTTCCACCATTTTCGTTGGCGGCAGTTCGGCTGGCGGTTTCATGGCGCTTCAACATGCCTACTTGGACGATGCTTCTGAAATCCCTGCTGGTATCGATACGGTGGCTTTAGGAAACTTAGAGGGCAATAGTGGGAATCCGGGATATCCTAGCGAAATCAATGCTGTGGTCAATTTATGCGGTGCTTTGGGTGACAAGAATTATCTGCAGCCGGGCGATGAGCCGCTCTGCAGTATGCACGGCACGACTGACAACACGGTTCCCTATGCCACATCCACCATCTATCTCTATGGTGTTTATCCAATCATGGTGATCGACGGATCTTACTCAGTCAACGAGCGAGCAGATTTGATCGGTGTTCCAAATGTCATGTATACCTACTACGGTGCCGGTCACGTTCCTTATCTGTCCAATTCAGCTTACATGGACACTACGGTGCGATTCGTAAGCAATTTCTTGTACGGACAATTGGGTTGTTCTCCAACCGATCCGACACCGCTGCCGAACACGTTCTTGTCGACCGCTGTTCAAGACGTTTCAACTGCATCAAAAGTGGATGTATTTCCCAATCCGTCTTCAACTACATGGAATATCCATGATGCATCCGGAATCGAAGTGGTACAGGTGTCCGATATTTCCGGTCGTGTAGTTTACAGCAATACGCTCGATAAGCGCACTGCTTGCAGTGTGCCATTGGATGGGTTTGAAAAAGGATGCTACCTGATCCACCTCATCACCACTCAGGGCATACGCACTGTCAAGGCGATTGTGAACTAAGTACGTTTAATCGCGATCGCGATCCCTGACCTGCTTTCCGAAAGGAAGCGGATTGGCTGTGATATGATCGAATTCCTGTCTCTTTCTTAATACATCGATTGCCAGGTAAATGGCGTCCCGCAAGGAAGCCTCATTGGCTGTGCCCTTGCCTGCGATGTCGTACGCCGTGCCGTGATCAGGAGAGGTGCGGATCACCGGAAGTCCTGCAGTGAAATTGACGCCCGATGAAAAGCTCAGCGCCTTGAAAGGAGCAAGTCCTTGGTCGTGGTACATGGCCAACACCGCATCGAACTTGTTGTAGCCACCCGAACCGAAGAAGCCATCGGCTGCATAAGGACCATACACGAACATGCCTTCGTTGAAACATTTCTTGATGGCAGGAGTGATGATTTCGGATTCTTCTTTTCCGATGAGACCGTCGTCTCCGGCATGCGGATTCAAGCCAAGAACGGCGATGCGCGGTTTGCGTATACCGAAGTCGCGCTGCAACGACTGGTTCATGGCCTTCAGTCGAGCAATGATCTTGTCGCCGGTCAATACGGCGCTCACTTCTTTGATGGGGACGTGTCCGGCAACAACGGCCACTTTCAGGTTATCGCTGACCAGGAACATCAAAGGTTCTTTCACCTGAAAAACTTGTCCGAAGTATTCGGTGTGTCCTTTGAATTGGAAATCCTTGCTTTGAATGGTGTTCTTGTTGATAGGGGCTGTGACCAACGCATCTATCTTGCCTTCCTGAAGGTCTTTGACAGCGGCTTGCAATGATTTGAGCGAATAGCTGCCGCTCAGTTCGGTCGGCTTCCCGAATTCGACCGGGATTTCTTCTTCCCAGCAATTGACAACATTGGTTTTGCGCAGAATCGCTTCAGCACCCGAGCGTACGGTCTGGTACTGGAATTCATTCTGGTTAAGCAGCTTTCTCTGAGTCGATACCAGTTTGTTGCTGGCATAAATCAGGGGCGTGCAAATCTGAAGCATGCGGTTGTCAAGAAACGTCTTCATGACGGTTTCCAAACCCACCCCGTTGACGTCTCCGCACGTGATGCCGATCCGTAATTGTCCTTCGTTATCGTTCTGTTGGCTCATGGAAGCGGTATTCGTTTAGTGGTATCAACGCGTGCGGAAGAATTCGAACATGAGTCGTACTCCGGTTCCGGTTCCATGTTTTCCTCTGTAGGAAGAATTGGACAGGAGGTATGCAGGACCTGCGATATCGAAATGCATCCACGGATAATCGACGAAGCGTTCGAGGAACTTGCCGGCAGTGATGGCACCAGCAATCGGTCCTCCGATGTTCTTCATGTCAGCCACATCCGACTTGATGAGATCGTCATATTCATCCCAAAAAGGAAACTCGGCCAGTCGCTCGTATACTTCTTCGCCTGCCGCGTGCAGGGCGGCTTTGGTTTTCTCGTCGGCAGTACCCATGCACACAATACCGTATGGTCCGATGGCAGCAGCAGCAGCGCCGGTTAATGTAGCAAAATCGAATACGGCCTTGGGCTCGTAACGCTTTGCATAATGCAGTGCATCGGCCAAGAGCATACGACCTTCGGCATCAGTGTTGAGGACTTCTACGGTTTGTCCGCTCATCATGGTGACAACGTCACCAGGCGTGTAAGCATCTTCACCCGGACGGTTATCGGTAGCCGGTATCAGTGCGATGACGTGTACAGGCAGCTTCGCTTTTGCAATCGCATAAATCGCGCATCCGGCAACAGCGCCTCCTGCCATGTCGCACTTCATGTAATCCATGGAGTTGGGTGTAGGCTTTAAACTCAATCCTCCGGTATCGTATACCACGCCTTTGCCGACCAGGACATAGGGCTTCTTGTTTTTTGCCTTACGCGGTTTGTACTCCATGATGGTGAAAGTGGGAGGTTGCTTACTGCCCATGTTCACAGCCAGCAGTCCGCCCATCTTCAACGATTCGATCTTCGCTTTGCTGAGCACTTCCACTTTTACGCCGGCCTCTTTACCGATGCGGGCAAGTTCCTGGGAAAATACGGTTGCGTTCAGGTACGACTGTGGTTCATTGACCAGTGTGCGTGCCTTACAGACGGAATCAACCACGATGTTCAGCAGTTCGATGTCCCTTTTGACCACTTCCGTGCTTTGAATACGGATTTCTTTAAGGGTATTGGGCTCGTTGTTTTTCGTCTTGTACTTGAGGAACTGGTAGTTAGAAAGTGCCATCCCTTCTGCGATAGCGGAGGTTGCAGGGCCGTGACCAGCTACGTCCACAATCACGATGGAACCGAGCTTGTGACGATTCACAGCGCCCAATAGCGCATCGCCCACTTTTCGGCAGGCTTCCAATAAGGCAGCCCCTGACTTTTTGCGGTTCAGCTGGTGAACGGCTACAAATCGGTGATATTGATTGATAATGATGTTATTGCGGTCGGCTTTCAGTTCCGCATTCACGTAGTCCAGTTCCTGTTTGCTGAGCAACCCGGTAGGGAAACCGCTCTTTTTATCCATGACGAGGATCAGGGAATCTTCAGGCTTGTAGGTGGTTGCCAGACGGATGGAAGTATGCATGGAAGTTCGTAGTTTTGAGAGGCGGAAATTACTCATTTTCCGTCGTATGGCGCGAAACCATTCCTCGGTCCCGCTTGTTCGAAATGGTATGCTCCAACCTGCTCCCCACGCCATGAATACCGACCTCCTCCTTCAGAAAGCGCTTGATTTCGACTTCCTTGGAATCGAGGAGGGGATGTATTTGTTCCGAAACGCCCCTACAGCCGACCTCATGCTGGTGGCTCATGCCATGCGTATGCGCCTGCACCCCGAAAAGGTCGTCACTTGGATCATCGACCGGAACGTCAATACCACCAACGTTTGCATCGCGAATTGCAAGTTTTGCAATTTCTACCGTGTCCCGGGTCATCCGGAAGCCTACATCACCTCGATCGATCAATACCGCGAAAAGATCGAGGAGACCTTCCGTTATGGTGGCGAGCAATTATTGTTGCAGGGTGGTCACCATCCCGAGCTGGGACTACGTTTTTACACCGACCTATTCAGTCAGTTGAAATCCCTTTACCCAAGACTGAAACTGCATTCGCTCGGACCCCCTGAGATCGCCCACATCGCCAAGCTCGAAGGACTTTCCCATACGGAAGTGCTTTCCGAGTTGAAAAAATCCGGACTCGATTCATTGCCGGGCGCCGGAGCGGAAATCCTCAGCGACCGGGTGCGTAGATTGATTTCCAAAGGTAAATGCTCGGGTAGGGAATGGCTGGATGTGATGCGTGCCGCGCATCAACTCGATATCACCACTTCGGCTACCATGATGTTCGGTCATGTAGAAACACTCGAAGAACGTTTCCAGCATCTGGTCTGGCTGCGCGAGGTGCAATCGAAAAAACCTGCCGCCTCCAAGGGTTTTGTCTCTTTCATACCATGGCCGTTTCAGGATGAAGGCACATTACTGCTGCGCATCAAAGGCGTGAACAACACGGTCAGTCAGGAGGAATACATCCGTATGTTGGCCATCAGCCGGATCATGTTGCCCAACATACCGAATATCCAGGCCAGCTGGTTGACGGTCGGAAAAGAAACCGCCCAACTCTGTCTACATGGTGGAGCCAACGATTTCGGTTCCATAATGATCGAAGAAAACGTCGTTTCGGCCGCAGGGGCACCGCACCGCTTCACTTCCAACGGTATCCAGGAAGCGATCCGTGAAGCAGGATTCGAACCCCGCTTGCGCAACCAGCAATTCGAATATCGTGAGCTGCCTGAAACGATGGAACAACAGGTCATCAATTATTGATTCATGCTGCGTCGTCTCCTGTTTACCTTGTTGTCGCTTGTCGCTATCGCAGCACATGCCACCCACAACAGGGCAGGGGAGATCACATTCGAGTACGTCGGACCCTATCCTGCGTTGACGTACAAGATCACCATTCTCACCTATACACGTACGAGCAGCACACAGGCCGATCGTCCTTCGCTTGATTCGGTTTACTTCGGCGACAATTCGCCTTCGGCTATTTTTTACAGGACGTCGAAGACCAACCTCGGGAACGACATCAGCAAAAACACCTACGTTGGTTATCATACGTATCCGGGAAATGGAACCTTCGTGATCCGTTTCGAGGATCCTAACCGGAACGAAGGCGTGGTGAACATCCCTAGTTCCATCGACGTCCCCTTTTATGTCGAATCGACTCTCATCATCGATCCCTACCGATTTCCGAATAACTCGCCGGTGCTTACCTACCCTCCGATCGATCGGGGTTGCGTTGGTCGTCGATTCATACACAATGCTAACGCCTACGATCCCGATGGCGACAGTCTTTCCTATGAGTTGACGGTCTGTCGTGGCACAGCCGGCTTGCCGATTCCCGGATACACGTTTCCGAACGCTTCGTTCACCCTGGATTCCATCACGGGCGATCTGGTGTGGGATGCGCCTATTCAGACGGGCGAGTACAACGTCGCTTTCAAGATCGTTTCCTGGCGACGCGGAGTCAATCTGGGCTATGTGGTTCGCGACATGCAGATTCTGATCGGCAACTGCTCGAATCTTCCTCCGGTCATCGATCCCGTCAACGATACCTGTGCGTTGGCGCAGGACTCCATCGGATTCGATGTAACCGCTATTGATCCGAATGGAAACCGTGTCCAACTTTCAGCTACAGGCGGACCTTTCGAAGTGTCCAACTCAGCCACTTTCACGGCTATCCAGTTCAATAACGACACGGCGATTTCCAGATTCAGTTGGATCACTGACTGCGATAATGTCCGCATTCAACCTTATTACGTGCAATTCAAAGCGCAGGATGTCGTTCCAATTGATTCCATTCCGCTGGTCAGCTTGGAAGGTGCCTTCATCCGCGTCATCGGCCCGCCACCTGCAGCCTTGCAAGCCACTGCTTCCGGCAACAGCATCACGCTCGACTGGCAG
>JBJTRB010000360.1:0-7864 GCA_046075925.1 Bacteroidota bacterium
CTGTTGGCTGAGACACCGGAGCAATTCTTAGAACAGACAAGTCGTTGCATGAACGATCCGGCATATGCACGACAGATAGGCAGGAATGCGAGAGAATTGATAGAAAAACATTTTTCCATCCAGGAAGGTGCCCGACAACTCGACCGATTCCTGGAGAGGCTGATCCGAGAGGATCAATGATCGAATTTCAGCGTGTGACCCATCTTGTCACGTTTAGTGGCAAGATATAGTTCGTTATGCTCGTTGGAGGCGATTTCAATCGGGACGACTTCTACAATCTCCAATCCATAGCCGATCAAACCAGCACGCTTCCTGGGATTGTTAGTCAGCAAACGCATTTTTGATACACCCATGTCGCGCAAAATCTGGGCGCCTACACCGTAGTCACGCTCGTCCATACCGAAACCGAGTTCAATGTTGGCTTCGACCGTATCCAAACCTTCCTCCTGAAGTTTGTAGGCTTTCAGTTTATTCAACAATCCGATGCCGCGACCTTCCTGGTTCATATAGACGATGACTCCCTTACCGGCTTTCTCTATGATCTCCATCGCCCGGTGCAGCTGCGGACCACAGTCGCATCGACAGGAGCCGAAAATATCCCCGGTGATACAACTGGAGTGCACACGAACCAGAACAGGCTCTTCCTTATCCCATGTCCCTTTAACCAGTGCCAAGTGTTCCTGTCCGGTATTCTTTTGCCTGAAAGCATGCAGCTGGAAATCGCCCCAATTCGTAGGCAGTTTCACATCGACCTCCCGCTCAATCAACGACTCATTCTTCAGTCGGTATTTGATCAGATCCTCGATGGATATGATTTTCAAATCGAATTTTTTGGCAATGGCAAAGAGGTCAGGCAATCGGGCCATGGTACCATCTTCGTTCATGATTTCCACCAAGACGCCTGCAGGTGCGAATCCTGCCAACCGGGAAAGATCGACGGTTGCTTCGGTATGACCCGTCCGACGAAGTACTCCGCCATTCTTGGCACGCAACGGGAAAATATGCCCCGGACGGGCCAGGTCCTCGGGACGCGTTTCCGGATGAATCAAGGATCTTACTGTCCTGGATCGATCGCTGGCAGAAATACCGGTTGTGATACCGGGCGCAATGAGATCGACGGAAATGGTGAAAGGTGTTTCGTGTGATGAAGTATTCGATGAAACCATGAGCGGCAATCCAAGCTCATCGCAACGCTGTTCGGTGAGTGCCGCACAAATGAGCCCACGACCGTGAGTCGCCATGAAATTGATCACTTCAGGAGTGACGTTTTCAGCAGCAGTCAGAAAGTCGCCTTCGTTCTCTCTGTTTTCATCGTCTACGACGATGATGACTTTCCCGCTTCGAAGATCGGCGAGAGCCGCCTCAATGGTATCTAATTTCATTTCCATGGAACAAGGCAAAGGTACGAAAGTTCAATCGGGCTGCCTAAGTCAACCCGGAAAGACGATTAAGAGGCATGAAAATGAAAATTCATACATCCTATCTGGAGGTGGAATGACCGATTTCGGTTACGAATCGATCAAAGCGTGCTTATTACAGGTGTTCAAGCCCTCGGCATTACACGTGTAAGATTGGATCCTTAAACAACAACCTTGGAGGTCCAAGCCAGGGTACATTTGTTTCATCATCACCGCACAATAAAAGCTTGTGCAATTTAATCAAGTAACCCCGTAAGGTTACCCTCGAAAGCTGTAAGCCCCGTAAGGCTCACAGCTTTCGGTTTTTCATACCCAATCCCGTTGAAGCAAGTAGCCAGAAGTAGATTGTAAGAAACTCCGGCGATTTGATAACACGCCTTTTTCGTAGGTCGTATGTTTGAATCATAAACCTAAAACGATTCTACACTTATGATGAAACAATCGGCCTGCAAATGGTCGATACGAAAACCCGGCTAAACGCCGGGTTTTTCATTTTCCGGAATTCTGCTCTTGGGAAGACGCTTCAGGTCGCTTGGTCAATCCCAACCGCTCTTTCAGGTCTTTGATGGAATTGAAGTCCTGTCTGAAAAATACGCCTACACCCTGCGTGTATGGAGCGTTGAAATTGATAAGATCGTCGGCATTACTCCGGTTATAGGCTTTTAATCTGAAGCGCCCGTCCTTGCTGACCTTGTATTCGGTATAGAATTCCCCTACGAGGGAATTAGTATTGGTGCTGGCTGCCGCTGCAGTATTTCCAGTAACACCCACGTTCGTTTCCACCAGCAGGCGGTCGTTGAACAAGGATTTTGAAAACATCAACTGTATCTCCTCGTTGCTGTAGGTGTCCTTAGCCCTGTAATTGAAACCGATATTGACATCCTTACTCAACTGGGAAAGCCAGTTACTGACCTGGTTGCTCAATAGCTCGCTTGCACTGGCAACTGCACCTGCACCTGCATCAAGACGCGCGGTAGATGCACTACTTACCGAGGGCGGCAGGAATTGATTGAAAACCAACAAGCCGAACATCTGCCGGTTCACCTCCTGCTCCGAATTCAGTACGGTACGCACCATGCTTTCGATGGTCGCATCCTGTGCCCGCACGGCGATTTCATAATTGATGGTAGGATTCATCAGCTTGTTGGAAAGGTTGAGTCGACAATCAACTGGAACCCTTCTCTGAAAGGTCGAATCCTGTATGAGATTATAAAGCGATGAGGTCGAAACGGTATAAACCGCTGTCATATCCAACATGGCGTCATAAGGATCTCCACCCCATGTGATCCGTCCGCCTTGATCGATTTGAAACCGTTTGTTGATGAGATTCTGAAGGGTGAACAGATAGGTCCCTTTCTCGATCACATAGGTGCCATACATGTTGAAATCACCGATGGTATTTATATCCATCCGGATATTCCCGTTGCCGTTCCCTGAAATGACGTCACCTATCTTCTCGTCGAAAATCAGGTTGATTTCAGCATCCGGATTCATATCCAAACTCATATTCAACCGTAAGCCGGAAAGATTGATGGCATTCGTATTTTCCTCGAATTCGTTGATGGCTTTCGGATTCACGAAAGTGATGAAATCCGCTGCCGTCACTTCCGAGGCCGTATTCAAGGGGATATTGATGACAGTCCCCTTGCATGGACTCAAGGCAAGGTCCATCTGAAAATCATCCAACGGACCACTGAATTTTCCATAACCGGTTGCGAACGCCTTGCCATAATAGAGTGAATTCTGGATGACATTGGTATTGATCACTTCCAGATTCTTCGGGTACATCTCTACATCAAAGACAAAATCCGAAAAATAGCGATGTCGGATTGCACCTTTCACCGTGGCTTGGTGGCCGTACTGATCGTACACCACAACGCCATTGAGATCGATCAGATTGTTCTGCAAATGCACCCTTGAAGTCATGTTATACCGGGTATTCAGATAGTCCACAGTAGCAGATGCCTTTCGAAAATCGGCATAGCCATCCACGACCGGCTGATCGAACGTCCCTGTCAGCTTCAAATCGGCTGTTACTTTCCCTCGAAGATCCTTCACTACCCCATCCGTGAAACTTTCGAAAGTATGGAGATACAGGTTATCTGTAGTGATGGTGAAATCCAATGCATCACTTTTGGATGCATAGTGGTACTTGCCCTCTACATCTAGGATTTTCACGGCACCATTCATCACTTCAGCATCCAGCCTTATCGCTTTTTCAGTAGGATCGTAACCCGTTAACAATTTCAAATCGCCCAATGTGTCTGTATTTATGACCAGACGATTGACAGACAGCCGGCTGTTCACCATCACTGAATTGAAAACATCGCGAAGGGACACATCACCGTCCAGGATGCCGGCTACGTGAAGCCCCGAGGATTTCAGTGCTGGATCGATATGACTGAGCGTAAAGTTCTGAATATCCAATTGCAATTCAGCTGAAGTATCAACAGAAATCTTCCCGTTGATGCCGAGCCGTTCCAGACCATGATGGATGTTGAAATCCTTTACCGCAATGCCCGTAGTGTCATATGTGACCAGGTTGCCTGGGTCTATTTCCCAAGCCTGACTATCGATCATCAAATCGGACGAATCGATTGACATCTCAAAATCCTTATAGGATCTGAAATAAAAGTGACCTGACCAATCAAGGTGATTGGCCTGACCGTCCACATCGGCCATTTTCAACTGAAAGCCGATCCGATTGGAAGCAGCAAGTCCCTCAAGGGAGTAACTGGGAACGAATCCTGAAGCGCTGTAGTAGAACGTATCAGCAGTCATACTGATCGACATGCACGTGTCACGCGTACTGATTCGGGTCGACAACTCCGACCACTTCGTAGAACCGTAGCGGATTTCAGGTGTTTTCAATAACACATCGAAGGAGCTGTTTGTACCGTTTATCTTTCCTTTCAAGAAAGTGGATGGATCGATCACCATCTCCGGAAGGAAATTTTCCGTCAACAGCGCCATGTTCTTGAAGTGAATCGAAAAATCGAAATCCTGCAAGACGTTTTCCCCTTTAACAGGCAGAAGCACATTGGGAAGATAACGAGGCACGATTTCCCTGAACGCTGCAGGCAGCGCTTCCAGTTTGAATGCACCCTCGATATCGGCATCGACCAGATCCGAACGGAATTCCAATCTGCGTTGGGTCGTCAAAAGGTTCGCAGCATTCAAGCCAAGGTGATTCAAGTGATACATCTTGTTAGAGACCTGAACAAAAACGTCATCGACATTCACTTGTCCCTCCAACTCATCGATCTTGGCTCCGGTAAGATGGCTGCTGATGGCTGATTTCAAGATAACCTGGTCTTCCGATTCGATAAGATGCAATCTGTTCAAATGCATGCGAACGATATCGGCTTCGAAATCGAACACGGGAGTTTTTCCGCTGAGGTCGATCTCGCCTGTGAAATCCAGATCGATATCTTCCTGGTGAACTGCAAGCGAACCATCGAACCGCTTCTTGGCGATCTTACCCTTTACATCGATCTCACGATAAGGATAACCTTTGATCATCATGCTTCCAATGTGACCGCTCATGCTGGCATTGACATCATTCAAGCGCATCCCCTTCCCCTCTACATCCAAGTCCATGGTCGTAGCGCCCAATCCGGGTGTCAAGGTGATAATGCCCAGGTCGAAATCCTTGGAGGCTATATGGCCTTTGTAGGCATACGTATTCCTCGATTCATCGAATTTAAGGTTGATATCCGAATTGACGTAGCCGATGCCGGTAGAAAAATTACCATAGGCGACAAAGTCGGTGAAAAATCCAGTGAACTTCCCCTTGAAACTGACATCGCCCAACAACTTCATGTTGGCTGGCATGCTGATATGCACACTACTATCGAACGGAGGCAAAGGAATCCACTCCAGATCAGCAGCATTGGTGAACGCCTCATCGGCACGTACATCCAAATAGGTTCTATCGACGTCCGGCAAACCGGTCATGAGTACCGATCCTTTAAAGTGAGAGCGATCCCCCCAACCAAGATCCAGGCCTTTGGCTTTGAAACGATCGACTGTTCCTGAGAATCTGCCCGAAACATCCAATGATTTTTCAAGTCCCTTCAACTCGGATGTGAAATATGAGATGTCTTTGAAACAGACATGTGAAGGCGCCAAACTACCTTTCCATGACACCTTGTGTTCGAAATCATCGAAATCGGACCAGTCATGGTAATCAAAGGTGAGATCGCCAGCCAGTCTGGTTTCTGAAGTGACCACCTGCAATCCTAAGGCGCGAATCTGGTCGTTCGAAATCTTGGCATCAGCAGAAAAACTCTTTACGGAAAAACCGGAACGCTCCTTGAATGCCAGGCGGTCTATGCGGGCAAAAATGGAATCGTTGATGAAATGGAGATCGTGGATATCGCCCTTTACCTCCGAAACAAGCAAATGGGAGAAGTCGACGCCGTAACCCTCTTCGGGTTCATTCCAATCATCGTATCGGAAGCGGAAGTCATCGAGTTCGACTTCACCGGAAGTGACTTTCCATGCGGCGGTATCAGAAACCGTAGTATCACTTGACGAAAAATAATCTGTCAAGAAATACAAGTTATCGTGCTCCTCCCCTTTTTTATGACACAGATTGAAATAAGCCCCACGCAAAACCAGCTTGTCGATGGCAAGACGTTTACGACCGACCGACAAGTCGCCTATATTGACTTGCAATTCATCCATCCAAAAGAGGGTATCTCCGTGGGTGTCCTCCACATACACTTCTTTCAAGTCGACCCGATCGAAAAAACGGATTGCCACATGCCCCACCGATACCTTGGCTTTCAACTCCTTACTTAGGTAAGCAGTGAGACGATGTGCTAACCAAGTCTGAAAAGACTCCGTCTGTAGCGCAAGCAAAAACAACCCTGCCGACAATAAGACGGAAGAGATGATCCAGATGAATATGCGAAGACCTTTTTTGATAGTTTTGAAGAACTGTAAGGTGCGTTCAGCCGCCAATTACCGTACCATGGATCATACTCCTGTCTTCATTCTCGGAATAGAATCCTCCTGCGACGAGACTTCTGCAGCGGTGCTGCGCGATACGACAGTTCTTTCGAACGTCATTGCCAATCAGAACCTCATTCACCGTAGATACGGTGGTGTTGTACCAGAGTTGGCTTCGCGTGCCCACCAACAGAAGATCGTGCCGGTAGTGGAAGAAGCACTGTTACAGGCAAATATAACCAAAAAGGACCTGCATGGAATCGCCTTCACACGCGGCCCGGGATTGATGGGATCACTACTCGTCGGGGTCTCTTTTGCCAAAGCCTTGTCATTGGCGTTGGGCATACCGCTGGTGGAGGTAAACCACATGCAGGGACATGTGCTGGCTCACTTCCTCCACGAGCCCGATCAACCGGATAAACGGACTCCGCGTTTCCCATTTCTCTGTCTGACTGTTTCAGGCGGCCACACGCAGATTGTCCAGATCGAATCGCCCTTATCCATGCGGGTGATTGGTCAAACACACGACGATGCTGCTGGTGAAGCATTCGACAAGGCCGCAAAAATCCTTGGCCTGCCCTATCCAGGAGGCCCCTTGGTCGACAAATATGCTGCACAAGGCGAACCTACTGCATTCAAACTTCCACGACCTGCTGCACCCGGACTTGATTTCAGTTTCAGCGGACTCAAGACCGCTTTTCTGTACTTGGTTCGGGATGGCAATGCGGCCGACCCGGACTTTTCTGAAAATCGTCGAAACGACCTTTGTGCTTCCGTTCAATACACTATCGTTTCCATTTTAATGGATAAGTTGGTGAGGGCTGCGGAAGAAACAGGCATCCGGGACATTGCCATTGCCGGAGGAGTAAGTGCAAACTCCGGTCTCAGAAACGCACTGATCCGGACTGGTCAGGAAAAAGGTTGGAATGTGTTCATACCTCCCTTCTCCTTTTGCACTGACAATGCGGCAATGATCGCTGCGGCTGGATACTTCAAATTCCGGCAAGGAGAATTCGCTCCCTTGTCCATATCGCCTCTGGCCCGTATGCCCTTCTGATATGAAAATCAAAAAACTGCTTGCCATCACTGGCATAACATTCGGTCTTGCTTGTCAGCAAAGCGGTGACAACGCTGAACATCCTGCTGTAATGCAGGCCGACAATAATCCACCGACATTGGCAGCCATGCTATCCGGCTTGTGGAGCATGGACAGTGCTGGTCGCATAAGCAATACTGGTTTTTTCCTGTCTGGCGATGGAAGTTGTCTGAATATCGGAACGCCTGGCGAGGGAACCTGGTCGACAGTGGATAGCACTTCTTTTTTCATTCATTGGTACGATCGGCCTGACACAATACAGGTCAAGATCAATCGGCTTGGTAGCAGCGATGCCGACTTCACCCTGGCTGACTCCACTAAACTTTACCGGAAGGTGCCGTTTGGAAAGTCAGAACAATCACAAGTGATTTCCGGTCTGGCCGGGAATATCAAC
>JBJTRB010000361.1:0-6675 GCA_046075925.1 Bacteroidota bacterium
ATAGGGTTCTTCAAGTGCTTCTGTACCACCGAAACGCTGGATGTCTTCGGTATCTTCTTCTTCAATCACATCCACCACGTCGTCGATGGTGATGATGCCAAGCAACAATCCATTGAAATCAGTGACAGGCAAAGCGACACGGTCGGTCTGCTTGAAGGCCTCGATGGCGGTTTCCTGGTCGTCTTTGGCATTGAGGGATACGAACTGCTGGTCCATCAATTCGATGACCTTCCGGTCGAGCGGAGCCAACAGGAAATCACGGACTTTGATGTCGTCCAGAAGGAATCCCTTCGGATCAGTGACGTAAATGATGTTCAGGGTTTCCGAGTCCTTTCCGTACATACGGATGTGATCGAGCACTTGTTGAACCGTCCAATCTTGTTTCACCGAGATGAAATCAGGTGTCATCAGTCGACCGATCGACTCCTCCGGATACTGGAGCAGTTGGTTGGCGGTCTTACGTTCTTCGTCAGTAAGAAGCGACAAGTACTTCTGAAGGGTTGTTGGCGGCAACTGCTCGAACAACGCTGTCCGGTCGTCCGGTGAAATCGCATTCAGCGTGGCCGAAAGCTGGTCGACTGGAAAGGATTGGAGTAATTCGACCTGGATGTCGAAGTCGAGATGTTCGAAGGTCTTGACCGCCTTGTCTGCTTCCAGTACCTGGAAGACTTTGGATGGGTCGATGGATTTGGACGTGTTGATGAACTCCGCAAGCTCTTCAGGCAATACCGTGGAGGTAAGCTGTTTCAGCTTGTAGAGGTTGCGGCTCGAAAGTCGTTCCGCAAGCAGCTCTTTTTCTTCAACATTCGCCATGGATGATCGTCCATTTTCTTCGTTCCGAATCCTTTCGCGCGAAGATAGGAAAATTACCTGCCTGAGTCCGCATCAAAGGTCGTTCTGGTTGAGAGTCGGGTTTTAACGTTCCCTCGTTGACAAACCTCTTGACATGCTCTGCATCGCATGATCCATCCGGCTATTTTTGGGTCAAAAGACATTCAAGATGAAAATCTCCCTTGGAATCGGTTCGCGTGTGCGCCATCCTGAATTCGGTGATGGTGTCGTGGTTCAAATCAAACCGGAAGACTATGTGATCACCTTCATGCAGCATGGGATGCGGGAAATAGAAAGGACGTACGACCGACTGGAGGTGATCGATGCCAATGACATGGACAACGACCTGGTTTCCCTTGCCGACATCGAGGTGCTTCTGGTCAACCTGCTAAGGAAGTATTCCGATATCCAGGAGCGGGTGGAAATCGGCAGTCGTTGGACCGGAGGTAAAATGATCCTGCAACCGGCCGATTCTTCCTTGAAACCGAAGGATATTCCAATCGATGTGTTCTTCAACAAGATCGTAATGCTTCGCGATCGACTCAGGGTGCTTGAGCAGCGCATCAATGCGCATGATAAGCTCACCGAGGAGGACAAGGTGAACATCCAGCAATACATCACGCGGTGTTACGGGTCCTTGACGACCTTCAACGTACTTTTCAAATTCCCTTCTGACGGATTCACCGGCGAGAAGGGTTCGCGTGACTGACCGTTGATAGTACTCACCGCCAGCCGACAAATACCGATCTTGCATTCATTCTACGAAATCCATGAACCTTCTATCGGCTGAGCAACTTTCCAAATCCTTTGGCGACAGGGTGCTGTTCTCCGAACTCGGTTTCGGCATCCAAAAGGGTGAAAAGGTGGCCTTGGTCGCTCGAAACGGTTCAGGTAAAACCACGTTGCTCAGGATACTTGCGGGTAAGGACCTTCCCGACAGTGGATCGGTTGTTTTCCGAAAAGATGCTCGCACGTTGTATCTCGAGCAAGACCCTCCTTTCCATCAGGAAGAAACCATTGCAGGACTGCTTTTCAGTTCGGACGTTCCTGCTATGGCGCTGGTGCGCGAGTACGAATCCATGTTGGAAGAGCAGGCGCGGGGGTCGGCAACCTTCAACCAGTCCAGGTTCGAAGAGCTTTCGGCCAGGATGGATGCCGAACAGGCATGGGATTACGAGCAACGCGTGCGCCAAGTCCTATCGCGTTTGGATATTCATGATCTGGATCGCCCCATCCGAACCTTGTCGGGCGGTCAGCGCAAACGCGTAGCATTGGCCCGTGTACTGCTGGAGCCGGCCGACCTGCTCATTCTGGATGAGCCCACCAACCACCTGGATGTAGAAATGGTTGAATGGCTCGAAGATTTCCTTTCAAGGTCATCGCTTTCCCTTTTATTGGTCACTCACGACCGGTATTTTCTGGATAATGTCTGCACTCGGATCATCGAACTCGACAGAGGTCGAATATTCGATTACGAAGGCAATTATTCCTGGTTCCTGGAGAAAAAAGCGGAGCGCGAAGAGCAGGAGGCAAGGTCTGTCGAAAAGAACAGGAACATCTATCGGACCGAATTGGAATGGGCCAGACGCATGCCCAAGGCGCGTGGAACCAAGTCCAAAGCACGGATGGATGCATTTCATGAACTCAAGCAAAAAGTCTCGAGGCGAAGACCCGATGATCCGTTAGAGTTGGACATCAAGATGTCCAGAATAGGAGGGAAGGTCGCTGAGTTGAAAAAAGTCAATAAGAGCTTCGATGAACGCGTCATCTTAAAAGGATTCGACTATACATTCCGAACCGGCGAACGAGTAGGTATCGTCGGGAAGAATGGCTGTGGTAAGACCACTTTCCTGAACATGCTTGCGGGCATCGATGAACCTGATTCGGGGAAAGTCAACATCGGGGAAACGGTTGTCTTCGGTTACTACTCCCAGATGGGTTTGACTTTCAAGACCGACAAACGGGTGATAGAGGTCGTACGCGAACAGGCCGATGTCATTCGACTTTCAGACGGTTCGAAGGTTTCAGCTTCACAGTTCCTGCAGTTGTTCCAGTTCAGCCCTGAAATGCAACAGACCTTCATCTCGCGATTGAGTGGTGGTGAGAAACGCCGTTTGCATCTCTTGTTGGTCTTGTTGAAGAACCCCAATTTCCTTCTGCTGGACGAGCCTACCAACGACCTTGATCTGCTTACGTTGGCTACCTTGGAGGAATTCCTGATGCATTTCACAGGCTGTCTTATTCTGGTTTCGCACGACCGCTATTTCATGGATAAGCTGGTCGACCATCTGTTTGTCTTCGAGGGCAATGGATTGATCCGCGATTTCAACGGCAGTTATTCTGAATACCGCGACGACCTTGATGAACGCAATTCTATGCGTAAAAAAGAAGAGGCGCTGCAGAAGAAATCCGCTTCTCTGGCTACTCCCACAGTATCCGTTACAGGCAAGAAAAAATTATCCTACAAGGAAAAATCCGAGTTCGAACGATTGGAAAAAGAAATATCCTCGCTTGAAACCGAGAAGAAGCAACTCACTGCATCTCTCAGTCTGGGCGATGCTTCCCACGACAAATTGATGGAGTGGTCTATGCGCTTGGAAAAGATCATGGCTGAACTGGACGAAAAATCCATGCGATGGTTGGAGTTGTCCGAGTTGGATGGATGATTTGCATTGAAGAACCTATCATAAAACTCAAGACTTGTTGACCAGCCTCATCCGAAACAGAGCTTCATTCGAAGCCTTCCGATATGGAGGCTTCCGAAGTTTCATTTCCGCTAAGTTCTTTTTTACGCTTGCGCTTCAAATGCAATTCGTGGCGTTGAGTTGGCAAGTGTATGTTCTTACCGACGATCCGCTTTCTCTTGGTTTACTGGGTTTGGCTGAAGCCATTCCTGCAGTCGGACTGGCACTCTATGGCGGACATATTGCCGACAGGAATGATAAACGTAAAGTGGTCGTGATCGTCACCTTTCTATGCTGCATCCTGTCAGCGATGCTTTGGGTGGTTTCAGACCGTGTGATTGCCGGGGTCATTCAAAGTCCCTGGCCGTTCTACGCAATCATGTTCGGCATCGGTGCACTGCGTGGGTTCTACAGTCCGGCGCAATTCTCGCTGATGACCCAGCTGGTTCCCCGTTCGGCCTACGCCAATTCGTCCGCATGGAATTCCACCTTCTGGCACATTGGTGTAGTAGTAGGGTCTGCTTTCGGAGGCTTGTTCCTGGGTTGGTTCGGCGAGCAAATAACCTACATGTTGGTGTTGGTTCTCTTGTTGGCAGCACTCTTCCAATTGTTCATGATCCCCTCCCAAACCGCTCATGTCGTAGCAGCCAAAGAAGGAGTCTGGCAGAGCATGCGGAAAGGATTGACCTTTGTTTTTTCACGCCAGGAAATACTCGGTGCAATGACGCTGGATCTGGTCGCTGTATTGTTCGGTGGTGCCACTGCCATGCTGCCCGTTTTTGCAAAAGATGTCTTACACGTCGGCGAAACCGGATTCGGATTGCTGCGCGCAGCTCCGTTTGCGGGTTCCGTCATCATGGCGTTGGTCATGACCCGGTATCCTCCGCTCAGGAATGCAGGAAAAAAATTATTGATCTGCGTTTCCGGTTTCTCGCTATGCATGATCGCATTCGCCTTGAGTCACGACTTTTATCTGTCGATGGTGATACTTGCGATCAGCGGGGCTTTTGATAATGTGAGTGTGGTCATAAGATCCACCATCATCCAGTACTTAACGCCTGATGACATGCGTGGCAGGGTGTCAGCGGTCAGCACCATGTTCATCTCCTCCTCCAATGAAATAGGCGCATTCGAGTCCGGCTTTGCTGCCCGATTGCTCGGTCTTGTTCCCTCCGTCGTTGCTGGTGGTATCGTCGCACTTACATCCGTGGCGCTTGCCACCTGGCGCTTGCCGTCCCTGCGAAAATTACAATTGGGCGACAGGTCCGGTCGGGAGTAATTCCAAAGTGATTATATTTGTGAAAAGCCCTGCTCATGTTCGTTCCATTGGATGAGATGCCAACCACCGCCCGAGTTTGGGTTTTCATGTGCGATCGCGAGTTGGAAAAGGGCGAGGTCGAGCAGATCAGCTTCGCCATCCGTCCATTCTTGGATGAGTGGACCGCACATCAACAGTCGCTGCACTCCTCTTATGCAATCGTGTACGATCGTTTTCTGATCATTGCGGTTGATGAAGCATTTACTTCTGCAAGCGGTTGCTCGATTGACAAATCAGTCGCTTTCGTCAAAAGTGTAGAACAGCGTTTGAATTGCAATTTCATGAACAGGCTGCTTTTCGGCTATAAGTCGGAGGGAAGGGTCAGTGTAGCGACCAAGGAAGAATTCGAACGTCTCATCGATGCGGGCGTCATTCAGGATGAAACCATCGTATTCGACAATCTGGTCGACACATTACATGCCCTGAATCACCGCTGGGAGGTTCCGTTCGAACGTAGCTGGCACAAGGTCCTCGTAGGCTGATCCTCTGCCGGTTTTTTCACTTTCGTACTTCTATCTCCTTTACTTTATTCCCGTCTTTGTAGATGACTTTTTTGATCATTACACCGCCTTCATACACTTTCCATTCGCCGTCTTCGTTGTTGTTGACGTAGTTTCCTTCCTCACGGATCAATCCCTTCTCATCATACTGTTTGGCTAAGCCGTTCAAGTCGCCGAGTTTATACGTGTACTCCAGAGATACGTTTCCATTCTGAGCAAACCACTTGGTCAGTCCATCCCGCTTGCCCATCACATAGCTCCCGCTTTCCTGAAGCTTGCCGTCGTCGTAATAGGATATACGGGTTCCGTCAAGCTGCCCCGATTTATAGTTTTCCATCAATCGGACCCTGCCGCTTTGGGTGAACAACATGCGTGGCCCATTGAGCGAATCGTTCCTGTAGGTTTCATCCGCTGTGACCATTCCGGAAACATTGAGTGCAGTGGATACTCCGTTCAATTTTCCGGATCGGTATTCAGCGACCTTCATCAGCGCGTGGTTCATGCCGCCGTATTCGCGCCAGGTGCCGTCTTTCTTGCCATCCTGCATGGGGCCTTGCTGCTTGACCATCTTGTTGGGGTCGACTATGACCCAATAGGTTCGCCCAGGTAGTACGGGGTCATTCGTGATCAGCGTATCATCTTTGGCTGCTAACAATTCGGGTGTCACAGTGAATGCCGCCGGAGTGCTTTTCGGTTGCTGGCCCGATGAAGCAAGTGTTACAGCGACCAGTAGGGCCGGAAGGAGGATGTATTTCATATTTTTACCCCGAAATTTCCTGTAAAAATAATCACCCTGATGACATCCAGCCAATTTCTCCAAGGAGTCGCTGAACCTGTACAGATCGTAGTGGCGGGTGAACAAGAAATCCCACAACTGGTCGCTTTAGCCAGGGAGACTTTTTATGCCACCTGGAGCCCGGTCAACACGGATGAAGATCTGGCGATCTTCATGGATGAAGCTTTTCACCCGGAAAAGGTCAGGAAGGAAATCGGACAGCCGGCCGTTTTCACCTTTCTGTTGGTTAGGTCTGGGAACGAGTTGGCGGGTTATGCAAAACTTCGCCGAGATACTGTTTTTGAAAGTTTACCTGATGTTTCTCCTCTTGAAATAGAGAAGTTCTACTTCCTGAAAAAGTTCTTCGGCACCGGTTTGTCCGATCAGCTGATGCGTTCGGTTCTGAGTATTGCGGAAAAAGAAGGTAAAGAATGGGTTTGCCTCGGTGTCGATGTCAACAACCATCGCGCCGCACGATTCTATGAGCGATATGGCTTTGAAAAATTCGGAAGCAAATCTTTCCGGGTGGGAAATCAGGTGGATACGGACAATCTGATGAAGCGGAAA
>JBJTRB010000362.1:0-2507 GCA_046075925.1 Bacteroidota bacterium
CCACATGCTCATGCCACCGATCAGCAACCGATCCGGATTGATCTGGGAGGCCACCAAGGTGGTGTTATAATATATCTGGTTATACGTGGAACCTCCGCCATCAAAGGTCATCATATTAGGATGTGTGGATGCACTATACGGAGCACCGATCGATCCGTGTGGCAGCGACCATGATTCACCTCCGTCATCACTACGGTAGATACCGATCTGACCATTGAGTTGCAACTGAGCCGTGGATTGACTGCTCCCTACAAGCAAGACGTATATGCGGGAAGTGTCTGCTTGCGTCACTGCGATCCTTCCTCCGTAGCTTTGGATAAGACCGGCATCGACTGCTGGTACCGAGAACCAGCCCGAAGGTTTGGGAATGAAAGTGAATCCCGTGTCGGTGGATTTTTGAAAGTAGGGAATCTGAGCCACCGGATCGTAACGCAGCGCATAAACAGTGGAAGCATCGAGCGGATTGAACGCCACCGATTGGCATTCTCCACTGAAGATGCTGGTCCAAGTGGATCCTCCATCCGAGGAGCGGTACAACGCATCGGCGGCAGCAGCAAATACGACTGCCGTATTGGTTGGATGATACAAGAGTTGCCAGATATCGATCGTCCGGTTGGCAAAAGGTCCCGATGCGATTCGGCTCCACGTAACACCGCCGTCCGTGCTTTTAAAAAGTCGACCGTCTGCACAACAGAGCACCTTGTTTTCATCCAGTGGGTCTACTGCGATGGAGGTGACCGTTACCTGATCCGTAGCGAGCGACAGGTAATTCCATGTCATACCATGATCCGTTGACTTATATACGCCACCGTTTTCCGTCCCGCAATAGACGACGTCCGGATTGCTCATGCTGCGATCAATACAATAGACGTTTGCGTGCCACGAAATAGGAATCACCGGATCGGTTGAGGAATTCCTTCTGCGATAATTGACCTCCGGACCTACAAATCGCCATGGAATGGAACGCTCGTTTGCAGAGGCGGGTTGACTGTTGATTTCTAAAATAGGTTCAATCGTTCCATCGTCCTTCAGATAGGGCTGAATGAAACGGCGCCAATGATCGTAGTACGCTGTGTAATCGGTGGGTTCGAAGGGGTGATTCGAATAATACGCTTCACGTAATCGTTCGACATCGAATACGTTGGGGGAAGGTGCATACATCGCTCTTGCCCATTCCGGTAATCCGGGATCATCAGCAGCAAGTGGCTTAAGTCGGAATTGGCCGAATACCGGCGTTGTCAGCAGGATCAGCAACAAACAGCGTATGTACGTCATACGCTAAAGATAGGGAACAGAATCAGAAGCGTTTGGGCAGGCTCAACAAAGGTTCCCGCCCATCGATCACTTGTCTCATGTCGTTCAGTTTGCGTGCCATCACGTCGACCAATTCCGGCGGATCCAGAACACGGATATGGTCGAGCCACATGAAAAGCCAACCGACGAGTTCGCGGTTGATCTGGGACTTGAAACGTAAAATCACATGCCCGTCGTCATCGTAGTGAAAACGCTGCGTCGGATGCCAACTGCGTTTTTCAATGAACGGATTTCGCATACCATCAGCTCCGTCAGGTGACGAAGCGTGAAACTGTATGGATATGGCATGAACGGGACCTTCGCCCGCCGTGATGCCGAACCGTTTGGAAAGTTCTTTCTTCACCTCCTTGTCAGAAGGGTGCCGACGGAAACGGTTACGGGAAGTGCTGACAGAGGCGATGCTCTCAATATCTAGAAAGTGAAAACGTGTTTGTCCTTTTCTGGTGGCCGCGACATACAGTGATCCGCGGTGATTCACCAGATAATGGATGGACCATTCGTGGCGGCCGGAAACCGGTTGTTCGGCAGAGAGGTGAGGGATCAACTCGAGCCACATGTACTCACGCTGTTCGATGGCATGAATCAGACGAAGCAACAGTTGAGTGTCTTGAGGAGTGTATTCTGCTTCCGACCATCCGGTCACCAGAAGATGTTTGTTCAGGAATCCGTCATGGTGCTCCGGCTCGCTGGACTGATTGAACTCCTGTTCAAGTGCGTCCAAATAGCCGGAGCCCAGCGAATGGATATGGTTTCCGGAGAGGTTTTTCAAAAGATAGAAACTACGTATCGCTTCCTTCCTCCGCTTGTCTGTCGTACGTTTTGTCTTCACGACGTGCCAACGGCGCTCCTTGGAGTCGTTGTTCGTGACCACCAACTCGAAGCCAGGTTCGTTCATGGACACCTCCAACTCCTCGAGATAACGGTAGAGCGTGCGACGGCCGATTTCAAGGTCGGCCTGCTTTGCCCACCGATACAATTCATCAATGGTCTGCGGAACGGTCTTCAAACGCTGATAAATCCGGAACAACCGTTCCGATTTCCTTTGCATGTTTAAAGTGTCAAAAATTGTCATGAGCATGTCGAGTCGCCCCGCGAGGCCTTTGCAAGCCTGTCGTTTTACCGCGACTCTCTTCTGAACGCCAATCCTGGCACCAAGGAAGAAAGTTTTGTGATCCCCGGGGTTCAGTCCGACG
>JBJTRB010000363.1:0-10385 GCA_046075925.1 Bacteroidota bacterium
GAAGTCCCTTGCCTTCCATGACAGGCTTGGAAGCTTCCGCGCCGATGTTGCCCAATCCCAATACGGCAGTACCGTTTGAAATCACGGCAACCAGGTTGCCTTTGGCGGTGTACTTATAGACGTCCTCCGGATTTTCGGCAATCCTCAAACAGGGCTCTGCCACTCCGGGTGAGTAGGCAAGCGAAAGGTCGCGCTGTGAACTATAGGGTTTGCTGGGGATGACTTCGATTTTGCCGGGACGACCTTGGGCATGGTAGTCTAACGCTTCCTGATTGATCTTCTTTTCGGCCATGCTTCTCTTTTTGATTAAGGACCGTAAAATTAAGAAAAACGGGTTGCTGAACCAGCTTTATAGGTACTCCTGAAAATGCAAAAAGCCGCTCAATGGCGGCTTTTTTGATCAAAATAGGCGGTTATTTATGGCTAACTACAAGTCTTCTCGAACTGACAGGCTTTCCATCAGCCACCAGTGTGTAGACATAAATGCCATTGCTGAGTTCGGCAGTGGCCAATACGAGTGCACCTTGTTTGTCTTTCAACGCGATTTCTTTAACCGTGGATCCCAAAAGATCAGTGATGACCAATCGGCCATTACTGTTGCCAGTAGAGTAACTGACGACCGTGAGGCGATCGGCCGGGTTGGGTACGGCATTAGCGAGGGTGATGCTCTTCGGTAGCTCTTCAACCCCTACCGCGGTGAAATTGTACGTATAGATGACACATACAGAGTCGCTGGGGTTGCTCGCGTCGAAAAAACAGTAGCCAACCGTGCTGGTTCCGGCAAATCCCCGTGGCTCCACCTTGGCTTCCAACGTTGTGTCGACATCGCCGGGATTGAAGGGCAGGGAAAACGGAGCTAATGAGGTAGCAGCAGGGAAGCAGGCTCCTCCCCAACAAAAGAAGCTGTTATGACCGGGCATGGTATCGTTCTGTGTCCGAACCACTGATAAATCGATCAGTCCACCCCCGATGTTCTCTACATGCGCATGTCCACTCAAGGTGGTATTGGCTGCACCTGTCAGGTTGATGGCAGTAGTAGTCAGTTGCAAAGAGACGGGATGGGCTGTCAACACCGCAGGAAAAAACAAGATGAAAGAAAGTAAACGAATGCTCATTGTAGGGATGGTTTAGTAAAAAGCGGGAAGTCCTTATAGGAACTTCCCGCTTCAATCGATAATCAATGAATTATTTTACGACCAATTTGCGGGTGGATGCACCCTGGCTGGTACGAACGATTACACTGTAAATGCCGCTGGAAAGTCCTGCGGTAGGGATTTCGAAGGTGTATTCGCCGGCACCCATTCCTTTTTCAGAACGGGAATAGACCGTAGCTCCCAGGTTGTTGATCACATCCAGAGCGATGTCTTCCTTGGTGTCAAGGACGAAATCGACGGAGGAACGGTCGGTAGCAGGGTTCGGATACACCTCGAAGCTAACCGGCTTGCTGATGGAACCGATTCCGGTAGAGGCGAACTGGATATTGATGTTGTCCAGGTATGCGTTGTCACCATAAGCTGAAGTAGCCTTGAAGCGGATGAAGACGTTCTGTTGAGCTGCATAATTGATCAAACTCACAGAGTCACGACGCCAAACAGAAGTAGCGGTCGGAGTGTAGGAAGAGGTCGGATTGGTAGCAGAGGAGGTTGCAAGGGCAGCACCGGACTTGTTATAGACTGCAATCCAAGTTGCACCGCAATTGGTGGACACTTCCACTTTCAGGTTGTCGTTGGTCGTGTTGTAACGACGGTGGGTGACATCGAAGAAGAGGTAAGGACTAGCACCGACAGTGAGGTCGAGCTGAGGCATCTGCAGGATGTCCTGGTCGCCGGAGGAGGCATTCCAGAAGTCGATTTTCGCTGATCCTGAGTTTCCGTTACCAGCCGTGCTGCGGATGATGTAAGGTGAATACGCTGCAGGGGTGAGTTGCAACCAGTCGGCAGGAGGGAAAGCAGTGGTGGTGAATGTCTGAGGAGCTGAAAGCGTTCCGCCTACTGGAGCGTAACGGATAACAGGATGATCTTTGGAATCGTTGGCTGCAATCGCGTCGACAGCTCCGTTGGGGTTGCTGGTACGAACCGTCACGATGTTGTTGCCTGCGGATGGAGATACACCGTTGAAGGTCAGGGTGGTTGATTCGTAGGTGTTCAAGCTGCCAGTCCAGTTGTAGGTGTTAGCTACGACGCCATTGATTTCGAGGTCGATGGTTGCGCTGGTAAGCGGAGCCGTGCCGTAGTTGCACAGGCGGTAGCTCACGTCCACTGCGTTACAAGAAGCCAATGTGCCGTTGAGGTCGTTCATTGAATTTGCGATACCTGCATCGTTCACATCAACCGCGGAGAAACACTCAGAGTTCTTGGCAGCGATGAAAGCTGCAGCAGAAGCCTGCTGACCGATTTCGCGGATGATACGATCAGGACAGATCATATAAATGGTAGGGAAATAGTTGATCTGGTAAAGTGATGCGATGCTGGCATCGTCGATGATCGGATACGGAGTGCCCGTAACCCAATCACCCTGTGTCTGGGTAGCAGCCGAACCGCTCAGGTTGGCAGGACCATACAATTGAGCCGTGGTGTTTTGGTCTTCGCCTTCATCGAAGAATACCATGACTTCGTTGGTTCCAGACGGACCATAGGTGTTGTAAAGATCTTCCAGAATACCGGAGGTGTGGTAGTTCCAGCAGGGGCCGCACCATGTAGCGGAAATGTCCATGAAAACGGTTTTACCGGAATCCAGGATCGAGTAAAGATTCCAGGTGTTTCCATTGATGTCGACGGCGGTGAAATCAGGAGCGATTTTACCGGCAGACAGCTGCGCATTCGAACTGTTGATGCCCAACAGGCTAATGCACGCAAACAATGCAAGTAGTTGTTTTTTCATTTTAAGGAGATTGGATTGATTGGTTATGTTTCGGTTTCTTGATAAACGGATAAACTCCTCAAAACTAAGACTTTTTTTCAAAAAGCGACAGTCGTTATTATCCGTCTTGAAATTGGTCTGATTTATGGTTAATCAGGCCGCTATTTCTTTAATTTGTAACCTATTCCGATAAATCATGTCCATCAAACCGATTCTTGCCCTACTGCTGTTGGCCTCCCTGTCCGTGGATGCACAGGACAAAGGGCGAGCGCTGCCGAATGTGTCCGTAAAAACCCTTTCGGGCGAAAATTTCAACTTCAACCAGCTGTCAAACGGTGGCAAGCCGATGGTCATCGACTTCTGGGCTACCTGGTGCAAGCCCTGTATCGAAGAATTGAATGCCATCCATGAGCATTATGCCGATTGGCAGAAGGAGACCGGAGTGAAAGTAGTGGCTGTTTCTCTCGATGATGCCCGCACCATGAACCGCGTAGCTCCGATGGTCAACGGACGTGCCTGGGACTATGAAGTGTACATCGATCCCAATGCTGATTTGAAAAGGGCCATGAACGTCAACATGCCTCCTCACACATTCGTGGTGAATGGGAAAGGTGAAATCATCTGGCAGCACGTCGGATTCACCGAGGGCAATGAGTTGGAGTTGTTCGAAATCATTCAGAAGGCGGCCGCTGGCGAACCTGTAGGAGAGGGCAAATGAAGAGTTTGTTCGTTCACCTGATCGCTTTTTGCGTACTGTGTCTCTCCCTGAGCGTTGATGCTCAGAGTGTCAGCGATCTGCCAATCCACGGTAACATGCAGATGGATGCGCAGTACTACATCACGGACTCTGCCATCCGTGCTCCCGATGTACCGGAGCAGATGCTCTTCAACGGGTTCACAAATTTCACGTACGAGAAAGACAATTTCTCAGCAGGACTCCGGTACGAAGCCTATATGAATCCCATCCTCGGATACGACCGCAGGTACGAAGGCTATGGAATTCCTTTCCGCTTTCTCACCTACCGGAACAAGGAACTGGAAGTGACAGCCGGGAATTTCTATGAACAGTTCGGAATGGGTATGGCGCTGCGTACCTACAACGAGTGGGGTCTTGGATACGATAATTCCATCGACGGATTCCGGGTCAAGTACGAGCCGGTACGTGGTGTCACCATGAAAGGGTTGATTGGTAAGCAGCGTGATTTCTGGACCAAAGGCATCGGCATCGTCCGAGGCTTCGATGCGGAATGGAATCTCAACGAATTCTTCAATCCTGACACCGCACGAAAATCACAGTGGATCCTTGGTGGCAGTTATGTCAGCAAATTCCAGAAAGACGACGACCCTACTTACATACTTCCTCAGAATGTGGCAACGGGTGGCGGCCGACTTTCGTTCGCACGCGGAGGGTTCACGGCCTACACGGAGTATGTATTCAAATCAGGCGATCCGTCGGCAGCGAACGATTTCATTTTCAAGGATGGTCAGGCGCTTTACCTGAATCTTGGTTATACGCGCAAAGGACTTGGCATTACGGCCGGTACCAAATGGTTGGATAACATGAATTTCCGTAGCGACCGCAACGCTATCATCAACAGCCTTCTGATCAATTACATGCCGGTGATCACCAAGAACCATACGTACCTCCTCGCAGCCTACTATCCGTATGCTACGCAGTTGAATGGCGAGTTCGGCGCTCAGGCGGAGGTGTTTTATCACTGGTCCAAAGACCATGCGTTGGCCGGACCATACGGCACCGACTTCACCTTCAATTATTCCCGGGCTCAGTCTATTCATAAAGAACCCATCACCACGGGGGTCGATACGGCACTTGGTTACACCGCCTCCTTCTTCAGCATCGGTGATGAATTGTTTTACGAAGATTTCAATATCACCATCGACCGTAAGCTGAATAAGAAGACACGGGCCATTCTGACCTACATGCGACAGGCTTACAACAAAGAGGTCATCGAGGGTAGAAGCGGCTTCGGTATCATCCGTTCTCACATCGGTGTGCTTGAAGTGCAGCACCGGATAACACCCAAGAAGAGCATTCGAACCGAAGCACAGGTACTGCTCACCCAGAAAGACTTCGGCAGTTGGGCGTTGCTGCTCGTTGAATACACATTAGCTCCGCATTGGTTCGTTGCCGCATTCGATCAGTACAATTATGGTAACCCGACAGAGAGCCTGCAATTGCATTATTATACGTTTCAAGGTGGTTATACCCGTGGCTCCAACCGTGTCACCATCGGATACGGCAGACAGCGTGCTGGAATCCTGTGTGTAGGAGGTGTCTGTCGTAACGTTCCTTCCGCCAACGGTTTCACTTTGTCCGTCACTTCCAGTTTCTGATCATCCAGTTTATGAAAACCACCCTCCTTACATTATCTCTGTTCATCCTGACCCTGCTGGCGTGCGACAAGGTCGAGCCACCTTACATCGAAGGAGGAGGTTCCGGTGTGACCGATAACAAAGGCGATACGACCATCATCCTGAACGGCGACACGTTCACCTACTTCGCAGCTGATACGTTGGTGATCAATGGACATATGTTTGATTTCTCCGGAAATAATTTCACGCCATTCAAAAAGGTGCTCATGGAGGAGTGGACCGGATTCAAGTGCGGTAATTGCCCTCCTGCTGGGATCTTTCTGAATACTTCGCTAGCTCCTCCTCTGGCGGATACATTGGTTGTTGTAGGAGTTCACGCCGGCCAATTCGCAGAGCCAGGTTCAGCCGGTCTGCCTAGTCCGCCTGCGGGATCTTTCCTTACCGATTATCGTACTGCTATTGGAGATTTTCTGTACACCTTCTTCAATAGTCCGTATAATCCTTCGGGAATGATCGATCGTGTGGGATATCCTAGCAGTTATATCAAGAACAAAGCGGTGTGGTCTTCCACCATCAATACGCGTAAGGCATTACCGGTTGCTCATAAAATGGATTTACGTACTTCATTCGACGCTGTTTCACGGA
The DNA here is from genome assembly GCA_046075925.1 of Bacteroidota bacterium. Classification (GTDB taxonomy): domain Bacteria; phylum Bacteroidota; class Bacteroidia; order AKYH767-A; family 2013-40CM-41-45; genus Pollutiaquabacter. The sequence goes on from JBJTRB010000363.1 coordinate 5,839, forward strand.
AGGTTTCTGTTGCAGTACAAACCGAACTGCTCGATAACTCTTCCGACACGTTGAAGTTGCAGGTAGTGCTGACAGAGGACAGTGTGCTGGATTGGCAATATTGGGACGGGAACAATCCGATTTTCGTCTCGGATTTCGCACACCGACATGTGCTACGAACATCTTTGATCGGTAATCTCGGAGAGGTGATCTACAACGGTACTTTCTCCAGTGGTGAAAAACGCTTAAGAGGTTATACCGCCACCTTACCTGCGAATTGGATGGAAGATCATTGCAGGATAGTCTCCTTCATCTCCGATAAGCGCACCGAAGAAGTATACCAGGTGGAGGAAGTACACGTAGTGGAATGAGGATATTCAACCCAGTAGCTACATCATTCAGGGTTGCGGCATTCGCGCTGCTTTTTGGTTGTCCTATCACCCCTGCCGATGCGCAGTCCTTTTCTGCGGGCCTTCGTGCCGGTATGACTGCCACGCAAGTGGATGGAGATACATATGAGGGTTTCGATAAGGCGGGTCTGCTCGGGGGGATTTTCGTCGAGCGTTCGTTGAGCGAGCGTTTTTCCCTTCGCATGGAACTCGATTATATCCAAAAGGGGAGTCGTAAGCCATTGGATAAGGACGATAACTCGTATTACCGCATGCGGGTCAATTATCTTGAAGTGCCATTTGTTGCCCGCTATCGCGCCGGTAAAAAGATCACCCTGCAAGGCGGTCCTGCGTTCGGTGTTCTGGTATTTTCTCAAGAGGACGACCAGACCGGTGTGTTAATCTATTCACCGCCTTTCCGGAAATACGAATACTCCATCAGTGCCGGCCTGCTGTATGATCTCTCGGAAAAAGTCGGTGTGGATGTGCGTTATGGTTTTTCCGTTGTTCCTATCCGACCATTCGACTTCTACGCCACTTTCGTTTATTGGGACAAAGGCCAATTCAATTCGGTCATCCAGCTGTCCCTGCAATACCGGTTCGGGTCTGGTGAGTGAGTTACTCCACCGCTGCAATTCGTATATTCGAGCCACCATACAAACAGGATGAGACAAACGGCTCAACACATCCGCTCAGTGCTGTCCGACCGACACCCTATCGACCAGATAGGCGTGGAGGAGCGTGTATCACGGCTCACTAAGCGCAGCATCAAGAAGGATTCCAAATACCAGGCACTGCTCATGGCCATGAGCATGCTGGATCTGACCACGTTGGAGGCGCGCGATACACCTGGCAAAGTCCGCCAGTTATGCATCAAGGCCATGCACCCGCATGAAGCAATGCCCGATATACCGTCTGTCGCCGCTGTTTGTGTTTATCCCAATCTGGTCAGCGTGGCTAAGCAGACGTTGGCCGGCTCCGGCGTCAAAGTGGCTGCAGTGGCTACGGCCTTTCCCAGTGGCATGTCCTCGCGTAAAGTGAAAATCGAAGAGACCCGCTGGGCCGTAGGTGAGGGTGCCGATGAGATCGACATGGTCATCTCACGCGGGCATTTCCTGAAAGGCGAATACGCTTTCGTGTTCGATGAGATCGCTGCTGTAAAAGAAGCCTGCAGAGACGCGCACTTGAAAGTGATTCTGGAAACAGGAGAGTTGAGCACCTACGACAATGTCCGACTCGCCAGTGATCTTGCCATGGAGGCGGGAGCCGATTTCATAAAAACATCCACAGGAAAGGTGCAGCCCGCTGCTACTCTTCCTGTAACATTGGTGATGCTGGAGGCCATTCGTGATTACTACTATGCCACGGGTCGTATGGTGGGCATGAAGCCTGCTGGAGGCATAGCCACCGCTAAGTTGGCACTTCAATACCTGGTGGTTGTACGGGAAACGCTCGGTCATGCATGGCTTGATCCGGACTGGTTCCGTTTCGGAGCAAGTTCATTGGCCAACGACCTCCTCATGCAGATCCTAAAGGAAAAGACCGGCTGTTACCAGAGCATCGATTATTTTTCAAAAGACTGACCTGTCTCCATTCACCTCAACGAAGCAATCATGAAAAGTAAAAACAAGAAGAAGGTCACTTTGTCGTTCAACGGTTCTTGGGAATACGCTCCAGCCCCGGAGAGCAAGGACCATGTCCGGCTGAAGCCTTCATACGACCTGTTCATCGGTGGTCGGTTCGTAGCTCCTGGTAAAGGCGGTCGTTTTTCCACGATCAATCCGGCTACCGAAAAGCCGATTGCAGAGATCGCTGAAGCGGATGCAAAAGACGTCGACCTGGCAGTCAGCGCCGCCCGTAGCGCGTACGATACTGTTTGGAGCAAGATGCCAGCGAAAGAGCGTGGTAAATACATCTACCGCATCGCACGCATGATGCAGGAGCGAGCGCGAGAGTTGGCGGTGATCGAATCCATGGACGGTGGTAAACCCATCCGTGAATCGCGTGACATCGATGTGCCGTTGGCCGCTGCACACTTTTTCTACTACGCTGGTTGGGCCGATAAATTAGCCTATGCCATGCCCGGCAGGTCTGCCGCGCCACTTGGTGTCGCTGGTCAGATCATTCCTTGGAATTTCCCGTTGCTGATGGCAGCTTGGAAAATCGCTCCGGCCTTAGCTGCCGGAAATACGGTGGTACTCAAGCCTGCTGAAACCACTTCGCTCACCGCATTGAAACTTGCTGAAATCATCCAGGAGGCGGACTTGCCCCCGGGTGTGGTGAACATCGTCACAGGTGCGGGTGCCACGGGTGCAGCATTGGTGAACCATCCTGGCGTGGACAAGGTCGCCTTCACCGGATCCACCGAGGTGGGAAAGATCATCCAGAAGTCGCTTGCAGGTACTGGTAAACGTTTCACACTGGAGTTGGGCGGCAAAGCGGCCAACATCATTTTCGAGGACGCTGCCATCGATCAGGCAGTCGAAGGAATCATCAATGGCATCTTCTTCAATCAGGGACATGTATGTTGCGCCGGCTCACGGCTCTTCGTGCAGGAGTCGGTGATGAATGTGGTGCTTCGAAAATTGAAGGACCGCATGGAGACGCTGATCGTCGGTGATCCGCTCGATAAGAATACGGATATCGGCGCCATCAACTCCAAGCCCCAGTTGGATAAGATTAAGCAGTACCTCAAGATCGGAGTCAAGGAGGGAGGAGAGATGTTCCAGACGGATTGTCAGGTTCCCTCCAAGGGTTACTGGTGCAGACCGACGCTCTTTACCAATGTCTCGCAGTCTTCCCGCATCGTACAGGAGGAGATCTTCGGTCCGGTACTGGCTATCCAGTCGTTCCGTACAGTGGAGGAAGTGATCGAGAAAGCCAACAATATCCCGTATGGACTCAGTGGCGGCGTGTGGACCGACAAGGGATCCAAGATATTCAAAGTCACCGGCCAGCTTCGGGCGGGCGTGGTGTGGGCAAACACCTACAACAAGTTCGATCCCACTTCGCCGTTCGGCGGTTACAAAGAAAGCGGCGTAGGACGTGAAGGCGGACTACACGGCCTGATGCCATACCTGCAGCACCCCTGATCGACACCGATACTATCTTTTACTTGAACATGGAGAAAAAAATCACGAATCACGAAATGCCAGTCGGCCGTATCGGAGTGCTCAAGACCTACAAGTTGTACGTCGATGGCAAATTTCCTCGCACCGAATCGGGTCGTTACAGCATTTTCACGGACAAGAATGGCACGCCGTTGGCTAACATTTGTGTCTCTTCCCGAAAGGATTTCAGGGACGCAGTGGTTGCAGCAAGGAAAGCACAACCAGGGTGGGCCTCGCGTAGCGCTTACAACCGTGGACAGATCCTGTACCGCATCGCGGAAATGTTGGAAGGCAGACGCGCACAATTTCTTGAAGAACTTCAGCAGCAGGGCTTATCAGCCGCTCAATCGTCCCTGGAGGTAAGTGCAGCGGTCGACAGATTGGTGCACTATGCCGGATGGTGCGACAAGTACCAGCAGGTGTTCAGTGCTGTGAATCCTGTCGAGAGTTCTCATTTCAATTTCTCGCTTCCTGAACCGATGGGCGTGGTGAGCGTCATCGCTCCTGCAGGATCCGCGTTGACAGGCCTTGTGTCCGTCATTGCACCAGCTATCGTCGGTGGTAACACGGTGGTAGTACTTGCCTCTTCCGACTTTCCGCTATCGGCCATCACATTCGGGGAAGTCCTTCATACGAGCGACCTTCCCGCTGGCGTTGTGAACCTGCTGACCGGTGAACAGAAAGAACTGGTTTCGCATTTCACCAGCCACATGGATGTCAATGCTTCCATCTATTGTGGTTCGGATACTGAGATCATCACTACGGTGGAATCGAATGCATCTTTGAATGTGAAACGTCCGATCATCTATCGTGACCAGGACTGGCACGCGGAGGCTGCTCAGAGTCCATACAGGATCATGGATTTGCAGGAAATCAAGACCACATGGCATCCTATCGGACAATGACCTTTTGATTCGTCATGCTTATCCCACCGAACCCTGCCGTCAATCGTTCGCTGCGTGAAGACCTTCTCGGTCAGCGCGGCCACTTGATCTGGCTGACCGGCCTCAGCGGTTCAGGAAAGAGCACACTTGCCACCTTGCTGGAGAAGCGGCTCTATGACAACGGA
>JBJTRB010000364.1:0-8207 GCA_046075925.1 Bacteroidota bacterium
GAATAAGAAGATGTAGTCGGGACATAAACTGGCTGCTTCGAAAATGTAGAGCAGCTCATTCACATCCATTCCTAATTTTCCTGTATACACCACCAAGGGTTGCTTGTCCGTATATCCAATGGTTTTTCTCGCCTCCTCTTTACTGCAATCGACCAGCGGTGCAGGAACTGGTGCAAGGGAAAGCATAAATCGTTCAGCAGGAAGTGGCACCAATTGCTGTATGCGTTGACGGGTCGTAGTGACTCCGGCCATCACGCCATCGGAATTTCGAACGACCCACTTGAATATGGGAGCATCTTTTGCTTCGGATGCGATATAGATGACCCTTGCATTGAAAATCCAGGCAAACACCCTTCGGAACAGGATGGCAGGAATCAAGGACTTGGCGTCTCTGGAAAGAATCAATGTCTTACGTCGTAACAATATCCCTTCGACCGTTACGCGGAACATGGCCCACGTGAATGCAGCAAGCAAAACTAAAAACCGCCAGAGCGTAGGAGCGTTCTCGGTGAGTGGTGTGAACAACATTCTCCGTTGGACGCCATTCCTCATCCCATAAGCACGTGGGATGGACGACCAACGGATGTTATCGCGCATGTAAGTAAACGGATACACTACTGTAACCGGATTACCATGTCCGGCTAATCCATCGCACAATCGCATGTCATAGATCCGATTGGTCGTAGGACGCAACAGACAATACGGCGACAGAAGGACGATATGAAAAGGTCGCTTATCCATGTATGTTTTTCAGGAGGAGGGTGCCAGAATGGCCATGATGTATTGGTCCACGAATCGGCCGTTCTTGAAATGATCGTCATGCAAGGTGCCTTCTTTCATGAATCCGCACGCATCGTAAAGCCGGATGGCTGCAACATTGTCCACACGCACTTTCAGGTATACACGGTGTAGTTGCAATTGCTGGAAAGCCACTTGCAGTGTGGAGACACAAGCTGCATTGCCAAATCCCCTGCCGGCCTGATCCGGGTCGATCAGGATGGCGAACTCGGCCTGTCGGTGTCTGGTATCTATGTTTTTGAGGAATGTCAGACCGATGAGCGAACCCGTAGCGGCATCTTCTACACCGAACGACTTGGAATCGGATGCCGACTGCAACTGTCGTTCAACCCATGCGCGTTCATCTGCAAGTTGTACTTCTTCCCCATGTCCGGAGAAAAACTCGCGTACGGTAGGATGATTCCTCCATTTGTAGGTGACAGAGGCATCCTCCGTGCGGATGGGACGTAAGCGGACACTGACCGGAACTTTCATCGGATGTGGCGGAGATCTTCTTCTGTCCACCGGTATCGCTGCAATATATTTCCAAAATCGCCATGCGGCACTTCGTGCTTGTATTCCCAGGCTTCGAGTATGGCTTTGTATTTTTCCACATCATGCACCCGTTTGCCGATGTGAAAAGGAACCGTATCGGAACTGAAATTCATCTTGAAGGATAGGAGTGGATCGGATGGTTCAGCCGACAAGCCACCACCCAAGTGCATGACACTTGCTCCGCGATCAGCAGCCCAATTTATCCCCTCGTGCAAGAGCAGATTACCAACTCCGAGTTGTCTTCCTTCAGGTGTTACCGAGGAGAGAAAGTAATGCGCCCACTTGCCGGAAACAAGGAATATCGCCGCACCATGGACACCTGACGGACCTATTGCCAACAACAAGACACCGTCCTTGTGCACCAGATTCCGTAATTCAAGAAAATACGAATCGGAGAAATAGTACATTTTAGCCGCTCCCAATTGCCGCATGTTCTCGAGATAGATGTCCACGAACGTACCGAACTGTGCAACTGTCGGATCTTCTATCACATGAATACCCGCCTTTTCCGCTTTACGGAGCTTGTTTCGGTTTTGCGCAGTATATCGGTCCATCCGTTCGCTCATGCCCACTGAGAGATCGACAGTGACATAATCACGTAAGCGGACCACCTGCATGCCCGAGTCAGGGGAAACGAAACATTGATTCTGCATCAGCGGATGAAAGCGGACGAACTCCGTGATGACCTGTTCGCTCATACAATATTCCCTGAATGCCGCGTCTGCGCTACTCAAGAAGGCGGGATCATCCGACGTACTTACCGGACCAGCGTATCCGTAGGCGGTTTCGATATCTTGCAAACCCTGACCAGCCAGATAAGGATCGATCGGACGGATCAAAAATGGAGAACAATACCATTCTCCTGCATCTTGGTACGTGAAGAGCCTGGCTTGCCCGTCACCGTTCCGCTCATAGAGGTGATGGTAACGGGCAGTAAGATGAATGTCGGACAAGTGCGTAGGGAAACGATCCAACACTTCCTGCCAGGCATGTTCTTGTGCTGCAGGAATAATATTGGTTTGTCGGACTCGCACCGAGGGACTCATGGCTTTGTGACGAACTCCCTGATTTTTCTGCAAACCGAAAGGACTTGTCCTCGGGTGAGTTCAGGAAAGCTGGGAAGGATCAGACATTGATGATTGAGCTGCGTGGCTACTTTCATTTCGCCTTTGACATCCTTCAGATAAGGATGTTGATTGATCGGGTAGAACATCGGGCGCGTTTCGATGTTGTTTTCGAAAAGAAACAATTCGAGCGCCCTTTTCCGCTCAAAGGTGAAATCATTGAAACGGACAGCGAACATCCACTCGGCATGTGATGTATCGGGATCGGCATGCTGGAAAGAAAGACCATCGATTTGACCGAGTTCCCTACGATACAATTCGAAGACTTCGTGTTTCCGGGCACGTATCTCGTCGACAATCTCCATCTGACCGTACAGTAACGCAGCTTGCACGTTAGTCATACGATAATTATATCCCAACTTGTCATGCACATAACGCACACTGGACTGTCCTTGGCCTCTGACTGAATTCAAATACTCAAACAGCTCCTCGTCCTGGGTGAACACCGCTCCCCCTTCTCCACTGGTGATGGTCTTGTTTCCGAAAAAGGAGACCGAACCCATTACAGAACGTGTTCCCGCATGACTTTCGCCATACTTTCCGAATAATCCTTCACAGGCATCTTCTACCACCAACAGGTCCGGGTACCGTTCCTGTATGGCAGGCACATGAAAGATGTTTCCAAGATTATGTACAACCAACAATGCCGTGTCCTTGGCAGCCGAACCGATCAGTTCAGCATCCATGTTCCAAGTGTCGATATCGGCATCAACAGGAACGAGCTCGAATCCTCCGGAATACAAGAAACTGTTCCATGCAGCGACATAGACGTTATTGGGAACAAGCAATCGTTTGATATGAGGATATTTGTATCGAAGGCCGAGAGCCAACATATGCGTTGCACAGGTGCCATTGTTCACAAGGATGACATATCTGCTGCCCACCAACTCCTTCAAACGCTCCTTGGCCCGATCGATGTATACACCTTGAGAGGAAATCCAAGTGGATTCGAGCGCCTCATGCGCATGACGCAAGCACGACTTAGGAAGATAGGGTTGATAGATGGGTAACATGATTGATCAGGATGGCCACATGTGACCTCCTATTAAACCTTGAACGAAGTCGAAAGGTTACCGACCCGGGTCAGGGCCATCCACTACGGCTGCACCACCTTTGGTGAAAAAGCGTATTCCCGTGAGCGGGTGTTTGTCAACGAATTCAGCGAAAGAGGTATTCTTGTGTACATCATCGCTGATCAACAATCCGGCTTGACGGATATGTGGCATCGTTGCACCGAATTCGAACATCATGTTCTGGTACGAATGATCGCTATCGTGAAAAAAGATGTCGATTTCACCCAATTCGGACATCAAGGCGGGTAACAAGTCGTGCGAAGAACCCAGGCGTAGCTCCCATCGATGACGCAGGGCGTCGGGCACTGCCCAGCCGGAGGTCTTCTCTATCGTTCCAGGATTATAACTGCGTAAATCCAGATTAGGAAGATCGATCGAATACAATTTTCCTTGTCCGTTGCGCTCCATGGCATTGAGAATGGTCCACGATGATACTCCATGAGCGACACCGGTTTCAACCATGACATGCGGTCGGGCCATCCTGACGATATAGTAAAGGAATTTCCCGAAAAAATAAGTGGGTCTGTTTCCCGGCAGCTGAACGCCGGGCATGGCATTCATCGGGATGAAATCGTCGCGACGAAGTTCTCGAATGACGTTATTGGAGAGTGTACGATCGAATCGCTCCTTCAATAGGATCCGTCCGGCACGATGAAGCATCAGTTCATGGACTGCTCTCTTCTTTCCTCTCAAATAATTGAAGGCAGCCAACGGATGCAGGAAAAAACCGGATCTCTTGAAATCGACGAGCATCTTGTTCAAAGGTCTATCGTTGCCTCTTTCTCTTGGTTATGTATGGCAAGGAACGAGAATCGGATGAAGATGGTTGCGTTCAACACGTTGGTAAGCAATAATGCCATGGCCATACCACGAGCTCCCAGATCAGGCACGGCCAAATAGGAGATGAAACTACCCAGCAGGATGGTGATGATGTAGGCGACAATCCTCAAGCGAACCATTCCCAGACTCTGTACCAAGGGAATGGCCCAAAAGGTGACGGCCCCTAACAATGCGCCTGTAAAGAAATACATGAAGCTCTCCGAAGAAGATGCATATTCTTGGCCGTATACGCTTACCAGCAACCATTGATTCAAAAATAGCAGGATGGCAAAAGCGACTATGGAGGGCAGCACCGCAATCAAGGTGATTCGTCGCAACATGATCCGGATCTTATCGAACCGACCTTCTGCCATCAGTTTAGACAGCTGCGGGTAAATCGAACTCGTGAGCGGGTCGGTCAGTGTGAGCACTGCGTATGCGGTCTTTTTCGCGATGACATAATAGGCCACTTGTACCGGCGATGTGAGCAGACTGAGCAACAAGACGTCACCTTGCGAGATGAGCGTCTTCAAGGTATTGCCCAATGAGTTGGCAAGCACGAACGAGCGTATCGTTCCGATCTCTTTGGATCCTATCGACTCCGAGGTAGCTACATGAGGCTGCCATTCCGCACGTAGCTCCGCAAAGGCGATGAAATTGCAGATGAATCCGTTCAGGAAACGAACTACAATCAGTGTAGGAAAAAAAACATCCAAATCGCGTGGATGGAACCATACGGCCCAGGCCATAGCAAGGGTTTCCACCGAATCCATGAGCATCTCGATGAGCGAACTGATCCTGAATCGGTAATGAAGCCGAAGCATGCTTCTGCTGATGGAATTGAAATAGGTCATGCCCGAAGCAAATGCATAGGCGATGATATAGGCTCCAAGTCCCGGCTGATCGATGAACCTACCGTAATCGAAAAACAGCAGGGCTGCTACGACCACCAAACAGACCAAGAGCATGATGACGCTCACACGCAGGCAGATTTTCACCAGCGCTACCAGCTTATCATTGCGACCCTGGGCCTGATAGGCAGCGCCGAATTTGATCAGCGCAGTACCAAGATTGAGATTGAGCAACTCTTGAATCATTCCTACAAAAGAAAGGATGATGCTGAAGGAGCCGAACAAGTATGCACCCAGTCCGCGAGCAATGAGTACAGAGCGGGTGAACGCCAGTGCCGTTCCGTAAGAATTGGCAGCAAGCACCCATGAACTGTGTTTCAACAGCCTGGCTGACTCTTTGTCGAGCAATCGGCGTAATAGTTCCATGAAGTTGTCATAAAGCGGATTGGCGAAGGTGTTTTACCGAATCCGAAAGAATCAATTTTCCGAGGAGTCCTTTTGCTTTCTCCTAATGCCAAAACGCTTTTTCTTCTTAGGCTCTTCTTCATAGTAGCCATGACCGTATCCGTAACCATAGCCGTAGCCGTAGCCGTAGCCATAACCGTAGCCATAGCCATAACCATAGCCGTAACCATAGCCGTAACCACCGAAACGGACAGCATTCAGCACAATGGAGATGTGTTTGAGTTTACCCTCGCGATGCAGCTTGTTCAAGGTCTCCAATTGCTGTCGCCGTGTATAATTCTGTCGTACGACAAAAACCATGGCTGTTGCCCACGGCATCAAGGCTAATGCATCTGAGATCAAACCAAGCGGAGGTGTATCCAATATGACATACTCGTAATGTTCCCTGAGGTAGGCGAAAAGATCGTTCATCTTATCGCTCATCAACAATTCGGCAGGGTTGGGAGGCTTAGGCCCTGAAAGCACGAAATCAAGGTTGGTCAAGGTGGAAGGCTGAAAGATCTCTTCCAATGTAGCAGCTCCTATGAGAAAATTACTGATTCCTTTGTCGCTGGTGAGATTGAACTTACCAGGCGCTTTCGGTTTGCGCAAATCGAAACCGAGAATTGCCGTCTTTTTACCTGACATAGCCATGATGCCGGCCAGATTGGTGGAGCAGAAACTTTTTCCCTCTCCGCTGACCGAGGAAGTCAGCAGAATGATGTTACATTTCTGACGTGTCGTATTGAAATACTGCAAGTTGGCACGTAAGGATCTGAAAGATTCCGTGATGGAACCTTTAGGATGGTCTTGTACGATCATCTCAGATCCTGTCTCGTTAAACCCTACCATTCCAAGAAGAGGAACCGGAGTAGCCCTTTCCAGTGATTGGCGGTCCTTGATCTTGTCGTTCAGGACATCGCGCAAGAATACGAATCCGAAGGGAAGGATCAACCCAAGGAGTGCGGAGAAGAGATAAATCTGACTGGTGACCGGCCGTATGGGACGGTAGGTGGCATGTGCCTTATCGACCAACTTGTTATCAGAAATGGTTGAGGCCAGGATAATGGCCGTTTCAGCACGCTTCTGCATAAGGTAGGTATAGAGTCCTGCCTTGACACTTCTCTGCCGTTCGATGTTAACAATGACACGCTGTGAGCCTGGCAATAATTTTATCTTTCCTTCGATCCTACCCAATTGTGTGGATGCTTCGGTTTGGGAAGCCTTCAACCCCTCGCGTATGCTCTTGATGTTCTCCAGAAGATCCGATTTGGTATTCTGAATGGCAAGATTCAGTTCGACCATGCGTGGGTTGTCTGGAGTCGCACTTGCACCAAGAATCCTTCTTTGACTTTCAAGATCACTCAACTGCGTGACCAGCTTTTGCAGCAAGGCGTCATCGATCCCGATACTTGCAGGCGACATCCCCTTCAATTCCTTATCGTCCTTGACGTATTTTTCGAGATACGTTAGAAAACTGAGTTTCAAATCAAGGTCTGAGATGCGTGCATCATAGTTTTGCGCGCTTTGCAAGTAAGAAGTCGCCTCGGTACTGACATCCGTGATGCCTTTCTCTGAACGGTAACGTTCATACTCCGACTCCACCTCGTCCAAATCGTGTGAAATAAGTGCCAGCTGCTCATCGATGAACAGGAGCGAATTCCGAGCAAGCTCGTTCTTTTCTTCGATGTTAGATTTCAGCCATACCTGAACAAGCATATTGATGAAATCGACACCTTTTTCAGGAACAGCATCTTCCATGGTGATATTCAAAATGGAAGACGTCTTGTTGGGCATCACGATGCTGATCAATCCGCGATAACGGCTGATTAAGTCCTCCTTCAAATTGAAACGAAGCAGGAATTTCCGCTTTTCATACGAAGGATTATCAAAAGCCTGGTCATTGAAGGCTCCTCTTTTTTCCAGACGGAAGGTCCCGATCCCATCCGAAATCGTTTCTCCAAATTTGGCCTTCTGCTCTACCTCCTGCTCTGTCCGCGAATCCTCATAACTGAATTCATACTCCCGGCTGTTCAAAATAGTGACACTCAGGGGAATCGAATATGCGGAGTACCGCAACGTATCATAACGGAAGACGAATGGACAATCCTGGTAGACCTCCGAGACTTTGATATTCCCTTTTAGGAAATAGCTGATGTCGAAGTTGAGCTCCGATATGGTCTTTGCTACAAGTGATCGGGACCTGAGTACTTCGATTTCATTCTGTATGTTCCTTTCGGTAGTGAAATCGTCGAGCTGCTTGAGAATGTCAGCTGCATCGGAAGTCCCTTTGGGCTGCTTGATCATCACCGAACCGGTGGCGCTGTAAATCGGTGTCGCGTACCAAGAATAATAGTACCCGATGGCTAAAGCCAGTGTCAGACTGACAACATATAGATACCAATACCGGAAAATATAGAGGAAAAAGAACTGCTTGAAGTCGAATCCCTTCTCTTCTTCCTGCGGGTCGATCGCTGCTGGGTCGATTTGATTCATGGTAGTAGACTCATTTTACTACGGCAAGGATGGCCAATGCAAGTGAAACTCCACTGAAGATGATCGGC
>JBJTRB010000365.1:0-4310 GCA_046075925.1 Bacteroidota bacterium
AGTGCCTGCAGGGATATAGGGTCCGTACGCATACATGCCCACCGAAACACCGAGCGGTTGGGTAGCAAGTGTCACTTGGTTGGCAATCGTTTGAGCTGCGCTGACGGTGAAACGAGACGTCGTCGTGTTTGCATTGAGAACGGTCATGCCCACTGCTGCGCCGGCTGTGGAGCCGAAAGTCGCCGTGTTGCCACTGACAGCAGTCGCTGTTAAGGCAACATCGCCGGTAGAAGCCCAAGAGTAGTAATCGCCATCACACGGGCCGGTGATACCCACGGATGCTGAGCCGGTAGAGGCAGCTGAGTTGATGCTCTCGTAAACGAAGCGAATGGTTCCGTTAGCCGGATTGATCAACACGTAAAATGTGTTCGGTGTAGTTCCAGCCCATGTACACGTTGACCACCTCACGACCCACACGTTGGTGCCGAAGCCGGGAGCATTAGCTGCAAGACCGTAACCGACGTTGGCTACTGTGAAAACATCCCACAATGGAGCGATGACAGGATAACCACCTCCAGTTGCTGTAGAGGGAGCAGGAAGATTGTCGGCCGCAGCACCGTTCATGCCGGCGATAGTAGAACCGGTTGCAGGACCTCCGTTGGCGACTGGTTTGACCAGTGCCATCCATCCGTTGGAACAAGCGACAAAGCCGTCGTACTGCACACCACCGTAGGTGAAAGTGCCGCCCGGACGCTGGACCGTGCTCACGGTATTCGTTGTCGAGAACGCAACCGCAGGAGACGTGATTTGAGGCCTGGGTACCGCTGGTTCACTGACTCGGTACGAAATGCCGATACCGGGCTGCGCAAGTGCCACACTGCTCCAGAGTGCGGCGATGAAAAATGCGACAACGTTGTGTTTGGTAAATTTGACGCTCATGTGTCGGGATATTGGTATGATCGGAATGTATTGTTAACGATGTTGGTGATTAAATGGAGTCGGGTCTGTAAGCGCAGTTTAAGCCCACGTAACCAACCCATCAAATCTATGTTATTTGGTGTGCGAATGCAAGTATTTTTTAGAGCTGAATTTCAACCACTTGTGCATAACTAAGCCGGACTGGTGAACACTGTTTTTCTGAGGGTGAATGAACGGTTTGAGAAGGTGATTGTTTCAAGCTGCTTGGCGTTACAATCGCCACAAAAAATACCCTGAATCGGTTAGTGGTTGGCATGGATACACTTTGTGGTTCAACCCTCTATTCAACAGTGCAAGTCCTTAAAAAGTTCGTTCAATTTTGTCAGAAAAAGCCCATTTTATTTTCCAAAAACGGGCTTTTTAAAAAGGGGAAAACCTTGAAATTAACTTGATTTCAAGGTTTTTCTAAGGAAGAAAAATCGTTGTTCGTCCGAAATTGGGAGAATTTAAGCGTTCAGGGCCGTAGAAAGGTCATTTTTTGAACGATCCATGGCCGCCCGTATGAACCTTACAAACAGGGGGTGAGGTGTTTCCACCGTGCTCTTGTACTCGGGATGAAATTGCACGCCGATGAACCAGGGGTGGTTCTTCAATTCCACGATTTCCACTAATCCGGAGTCCGGATTTTTACCGCTGGCCATCATGCCGCTTTGCTCGTATGCATCCAGGTATTTGTTGTTGAACTCATACCGGTGACGGTGTCTTTCGCTGATCCTTGATTTTCCATACACACCAGCTGCCTTACTTCCTTTTTCAAGTGAGCATGGATATTCGCCGAGGCGCATGGTGCCTCCTTTAGCGGTGACCTTCTTCTGTCCTTCCATGAAGTCGATGACGGCATGGCGAGTGTCTGGATTCATCTCGGTAGAATGGGCGTCTTTCCAACCGAGCACATTGCGACCGAACTCGATGACCGCGCATTGCATGCCCAGGCAGATGCCGAGGAATGGGATGTTATTTTCGCGCACAAATCTGATGGCTGCTATCTTTCCTTCAATGCCTCTGTCGCCGAAGCCAGGTGCTACCAGCACGCCATTCAGGCCTTGCAGTCGTTGTGCGACATTTTCAGCATCGATTTTTTCAGAATGGATCCACTCCAATTTCACCTTACATTCGTTGGAGACGCCACCATGGATGAATGCTTCAACAATGGATTTGTAAGCGTCTTTCAACTCCACATATTTTCCAACCAGACCGATACGTACTTCGTTCACCGGATTCTTCAACTTGCCCAGGAAGATCTTCCACTGATCCAGTTCGGGTTCGTGCTTCAGAGGCAACTTCAGTTTGTTCAACACCACTTTGTCCAGCTGCTCTTTGTACATCAACAGCGGTACATCGTAAATAGAATCCGCATCGATCGATTCAATGACGGCATTCACATTGACATTGCAGAACAAGGCGACCTTGCGTCGCAGGTCGGCGGATAAGTGTTTTTCTGTACGGCATACCAATACATCCGGTTGAACCCCGAGCTCGAGCAAGGATTTGACCGAGTGTTGTGTGGGCTTCGTTTTCAGTTCTCCTGCAGCTGCCAGAAAAGGAATCAACGTCAGGTGAATCACCATGGCCGAGCTGCCCAATTCCCACTTCAACTGGCGGACGGTTTCGACGTAGGGTAACGATTCGATGTCGCCAACCGTTCCGCCGATCTCCGTGATCACGATTTCGTACTCGCCGGTTTCTCCAAGCAATAACATACGACGTTTGATTTCGTCGGTGATGTGTGGAATGACCTGGACCGTTTTGCCCAGGTAGGTGCCTTCGCGCTCTTTGTTGATGACCGTCTGATAGATGCGACCTGTGGTGACATTGTTCGCCTGAGAGGTTGGCGCATTCAGGAAGCGCTCGTAGTGGCCCAGGTCAAGGTCGGTTTCAGCCCCGTCGTTCGTTACAAAGCACTCTCCATGTTCGTATGGGTTGAGCGTACCGGGATCTACGTTGATGTATGGGTCGAACTTCTGAATGGTGACAGAATAGCCCCTTGCCTGCAAGAGCTTAGCAAGTGAAGCAGAGATGATTCCCTTACCCAAAGAGGAGGTCACGCCTCCGGTTACGAAAATGTATTTTGTTGCCACCGTGTCGTCGTTTGAATTGTGAGCGAAAATGTCGAACGATGAGAAAAGCAATCATCGACACGGGGTGTGAAGGTAGGGAAAAAAATGAAGGTTAAAGTGTAAAGTTCAAGGTTCAAAGTTCAAGGTTCAAAGTTCAAGGGTTGTGAAGTTGTCCGAAGTCTGTGCGTGACGGGTTCAAAGTTCAATGTTCAAGGGTATAAATTCCTTTCAGGCTCAACTCAAAACGAGAGTACGGCTCCGATGCTGGGCAGTACTGGCAACTGATAGACTTTTTCGCCGGTGAAACGGTTGACATAAAAAATATTCTGCCGGTCATAGGCATTGGTGACCCCTGCGTTCGCTTCGAGCGTGGAATTCTTGGATAACTTGAAGGTGCGTTGGATCATAAGGTCCAATCGATGAAAAGCGGAGAGCCTTCCTTCGTTCAGGGGGCCATAAATAGTGGAAAGTTGCCCGTTCTGGTTGGTGATATTCGTGCCGATACCGTTCGGGAAGTTGATTTGTTCGAAATACCCGGCTGATTGCGTGAACGGGAAAGCCGATCCGAAATTCCAACGAAGGCTCGCCATCCATTGCGAGGATTTTCCGAAAGTGTACGAGGTGACGATGTTCACATTGTGCCTGCGATCGAAGTTGGGCCAGTAGGTCCGCACGCCATCGAATCGTTGTACATAGGCGATGGAGTAGACGCCCCAGAAATAAAGTCCGTGATAATTGTAATTCAACAGGAAGTCGACGCCCTGAGCCAGTCCTGTTTCAATGATGAAGTCTTTCTTGAGGTAGTCGGGCTTGTCACTGTTTTCCGGCGTATCGTCATACAACTTGTCCCGATTGATGTTCTCCAGCTGGGTGAATTTCTTCGCATATCCCTCTACATTCAGGGAGAAATGCCAGGGTAGGTCCACTTCGACACCGGCTACCAGGTGACGCGCTTTCTGTAATCGGGAGGTCACTTCCTTGCCGTCGAATTCATCAGGCAGTTCGTCCGATCCGGTCAGGAAGCTGTAGAAAAGATTCACCACGTCGCGGTCCGATGTGCCGGCAATCAGGTTCTGAGCGTAGAATCCTGCAGCTACTTTGAATCGTAGCCAGTCGGTAGCATTGAACTTCATGCCGATTCTGGGTTCGGGAGATATTTCAGCAAGAGAAGCGTAGTAGGCCAGTCGGAAACCGGGTTCAATCACAAAGCGATCCGAAACGTATTTGAATTTCAGGTAGCCGCCCCCTTGTGTCGAGTTCTGGGCTTGCTCCACGCGAGCGCCAAGGATGTTCTCGAACAGATAGTTCGTTTTGATACCAGCTACATCGACACCG
>JBJTRB010000366.1:0-3756 GCA_046075925.1 Bacteroidota bacterium
GAAATTGAAAAACTGCGACTGAGTGCAACCACTGCCCTGCTTTCAGGTCGCGAAGATGTGATTGTCGTGAGCTCGGTCAGCTGTATCTATGGCATTGGAAATCCCAGCGACTTCAAATCGAATACCGTGCGGGTCAAGGAAGGAGAACGCATCAGCAGGAACGCCTTCCTGCATCGACTGGTCACCTCGCTTTACTCCCGAACCGAAACCGATTTCGATCGGGGTAAATTCCGCGTTAGAGGAGATACAGTGGATGTGTTTCTGGCCTATGGAGATATCGCCTACCGATTTTATTTTTTCGGAGACGAAATCGAAGAGATCGCCATCGTGGATCCTGTTTCCGGTCGGACCATTGAAAAACAATCAGCTGTTGTCATCTATCCTGCGAACATTTTCGTAACCAATCCTGAACGGCAACTGGAAGCCATCTGGCAGATCCAGGAGGACATGGTGAATCAGGTCGAGTACATGAAATCGTTAGGCCAGCACCTGGAGGCCAAGCGTCTTGAAGACAGGGTGACGTACGATTTGGAAATGATACGGGAATTGGGCTATTGCTCGGGCATCGAGAATTATTCCAGATACTTTGATGGCAGAAGGCCCGGCGAAAGACCATTCTGTCTCATCGATTATTTTCCGGACGATTTCCTGATGGTCATTGACGAAAGCCATGTCACTGTCCCGCAGATCAGGGCCATGTTCGGCGGCGACCGGTCTAGAAAGCAGAACCTGGTGGAATACGGGTTCCGATTGCCTTCTGCACTCGACAATCGTCCTCTTCGCTTCGAAGAATTCGAAAGTCTGATCAACCAAATCATCTACGTCAGCGCTACTCCGGCTGATTATGAATTGCAACAAAGCGAAGGCGTGCTGGTCGAGCAGGTCATCCGTCCGACCGGCCTGCTGGATCCGGTCATCGAAGTGCGTCCGGCTATCAACCAGGTAGACGATTTGCTGGAAGAAATCGATCGCACCATCAAAGCGGGCGAACGTGTGCTGGTCACGACACTGACCAAACGGATGGCTGAAGAGCTGGCCAAATACCTCACCGGATTACGCATCAACTGCCGCTACATCCACAGCGAAGTGGATACCCTCGAACGTGTAGAACTGTTGCGCGACCTAAGGCTTGGGAATTTCGACGTATTGATCGGAATCAATCTGCTGCGAGAAGGCTTGGACCTGCCAGAAGTCTCCCTGGTGGCGATTTTGGATGCGGATAAAGAAGGATTCCTTCGTAGCAACCGTTCGCTGACACAGACCGCCGGCCGCGCAGCCAGGAATGTGAATGGCAGAGTCATCTTTTATGCTGACCAGATGACGGAGAGCATGCGGTTGACGATCGAAGAGACCGCACGAAGGAGAGAAAAGCAGCTTCGCTATAACGAAGAGCACGGAATCACGCCACGGCAGATCGTCAAATCGAAGGAAAACATCCTCATCCAGACACGTGTAGCCGACTCGAAAGAGGCTGCTGAAAGAGCCTACATCGAACCCACTACACCTTCCATGGCTGCTGATCCTGTAATCAGTTACATGAAGCCGGATGAGCTCAAGAAACAGATCGGTCAACTGAAAAAATCCATGGAGAAGGCAGCCAAAGAGCTGGACTTCATCGAAGCAGCGCGCCTACGCGATGAGATGTATCAATTGGAGGCGATGCTGAAAAAATCGGTGTGATCGCGCTGAGCAGTCGCATCGGTTCTGATTCAATCAGACCTATTCGAGCGACTTGTTCCATTCCATTCTGAAAACCGTCCTGCCGAACTTAGGATGAATATGCGGCGATCCGACACGAACGAAGCCAGCGGATGCATACAATTTGATGGCTGGGACCAGAACGTCAACCGTTTCCAGATAAAGTGGTGAAGCTTTCATCTCGATCGCTTCCTGGATGGCAGCATCCATGAGAAATGTTCCTGCACCTTTTTTCTGATAGGCAGCCAGCACCCCCATTTTTGCCAACTCCACAGCTCCGGATTTTTCAAGCACCAATGCCAATGCGCCGATCACCTCGTCTTGGAGCGTGACGAAAAGAATCCTGCCACCATCTTTTAGAATCCTTTCCGGATGTCCCAGTTGGTCCA
This sequence comes from Bacteroidota bacterium, assembly GCA_046075925.1. Lineage (GTDB taxonomy): Bacteria > Bacteroidota > Bacteroidia > AKYH767-A > 2013-40CM-41-45 > Pollutiaquabacter. The sequence continues at coordinate 2,088 of JBJTRB010000366.1, forward strand.
GGTCGGCTTCCGTGACGGTGAAGTAACGATTGAGCCATTCCAGGTTGATGGTCTTGAAATGGTCCTTCCAACCCGGTAAGTCAGGCGCATGTCGAATCCTGTACAGCATGTTAGGCTTGAAAGTAGTATTTTTGAAGGTAAATCAACCGCTATGAAAGAAGTGACTGTACAGGAATTGAAACAGAAGCTGGACAATAAGGAAGATTTCCAACTCATCGACGTCCGGGAAGAATTGGAATATGACATCTGCAATCTTTCCGCCGAACTCATCCCGATGGGATCGGTCTTCGAAAACGTCGAGCGCATTTCGCGCGAAAAGCCCGTCATCATTCACTGCAAAGCCGGCGGAAGAAGTGCTGCAGTCATCAATGAGTTGGAGCGTCGTTTCGGATTCACGAATCTTTACAACCTGAAAGGCGGAATCACCGCCTACGCCCACGAAATCGATCCGTCGATCCAATTGTATTGATAGGATCAGAAATAAAGCGCGTGCCACTTCGGACGCCTTCCTGGTGACAGCTCCAGCGCAGGTGCTGGCAGGTGAACGATGTTGATCAATTTGAAAATATCACTCAGCCAGCGATGTCGGGTCTGTATTCGCGCTAAGTCGAAGTCGAGCCCCAGATAGTACTGCCTGTATCGCTCGAATGACGGTATCGGCGAGCCATTCACCTCCGTCGGATTGTTTGCTCCTCCAGTCATTCCTTCTGCACCGAATCCGACTGCCAGACTCAGCCACGCAGGCCACTTCACATTCGTTCCTCTCAGAAAAGTGGAAGGACTTACTGATGCCCAAAAAGTAAGACCGTTGTAATCTTTCAAAATCCTTTCCGGCACACTACTTCCCAATAATTCCGGACGATAGGCTGCATAGGGAGTGGTACGTAAAGAATACTTCAAGACAATCCGCTGCTCCTGCCATCCCAATTGCTGCGAAAGGAACAGTGCAGTGCCAGCGGTGTTCGCTGCAAGGTCATAAGTGGAAAAACCCCAGCCAGGAGAGAATCCGTCAAACACCTCGACAGTCGTTTGGAATAGAAAAGCCACACCAGCTCCCATCCATGCAGCGCGGTTGTTGTCGTAACCAGCCCAGCGGAAGAGACGGAAGACAGGTTTTGAAATGGAATAAGCATCCCAGCCATGTGCGAACTTGTCCATTCCCTCCCACTCAGATCCATCATTGAAGGTCCTGAAATTTCCCAACGGATAATCTCGGTACCACTCGTGATACAACCAGGTCATGCTACCCACATAAAGCGAACCCAATCCAATAGTAAGTATCCGTGTCCTTTGCTTGTCGGGCGAAGGCGAAGGATCCAACCAACATGCTTTTTCGGCGACCGACGAATCGGTAAGGCTGTTGCCTCTTACCGAGGAAAGAAGTGAAAGTGCCAGAAGCGACTGGATGATCAGCGCACGCATGATAATCGGAAGTTAGCGCAAAAAAGGTTCAACGCACCAAGGTGACGCGACCGATTTTCTCCAAGGTTTCGCCCTCCTGAATGATGTATACCACCCTGCAGATGTAAACGCCCTCCGGCGCCCCTTCTCCACTCCAAGAATCAGCTGAAGTCGACGAAGCGAAATAGACTTGTCCCCAGCGATCGTAGATCGCCCATTGCTGCACCGGATCGATACCGGAGATGATGTTGAACCGATCGTTCAGTTG
>JBJTRB010000367.1:0-5982 GCA_046075925.1 Bacteroidota bacterium
ATTCCTCCACTTGCATGGTTGTTGAAATCACTTCCATTCCTTCAGCCATATTCCATTGCCCTGCTTCATCTCGGCATTTTTTTTAGTTACATTCTTTGTGCCCACTTCGTTTTTCTGATTCTTAAACGATTCAACGTGCAATCGTGGTTCGCCGCATGGGCAGCCATTTGCATCATGGCATTACAGCCGCAGACCAATCGTATCACGGGACACTTTGCTTTGTCTTTTGCTTTTTTCATTCCGCTGTCGTGGTATTTGTTGCTGCGGTTTCTGGAAACCCCGAACAAGAAATGGGCTGTTATTTCTTCGACCAACATATTGATTTGGTTTTTTGTCCATGTGTATACCGGGATGATCATCACGCTTTTCTATCTGACGTATTTCCTCGTCCGAATGATCCGAGAGCGGAACAAATCGCTGAATGTCTCGGTGCTCGGCATTTCAGTGAGTTTGATTCCGGCCCTAATTTTCTTTCTATTCATGAAAGCAACGGACCCGGTGCACGATCGGCCCGTCGACCCGTATGGATTCTTTGTTTATACAGCCTCTTACGAGACGGTTCTGGTCCCTTCGAAACCACCGCTCCGTCATATGATGAGCCAGATCATAAAGGTGCGTAAACAGGAGTGGGAGGGACTTTCTTACATCGGGGCATCTACGATCCTGATTCTTCTGATTTCCAGCCTTAATAATTTTCGCCGAAGGTTTTTGGTAAAAAGCAGTGAAGACCAGGAGGAAAGGCCTCTTCTGTGTATTCATCGTCACTTTCTTGCCGCCTCGGTAGTGCTGTTGTTTTTATCGTTCGGATTTCCGTTCAATTGGTTTCCTGATTTCTTGAAATACATCGAGCCCCTCAAACAGTTCCGAGCTCTAGGAAGATTTGCCTGGGTGTTTTATTACACCTCGACAGTCATCGCTACGGTGCTGTTGCATGGATGGGCATACAAACAAAGGTCAAACAGAAAGCTTGCGCTTTTTATTCAGTGTTTCAGTTTTATTTTTCTCGGACTGAACATCGTCGAAGCCGTGCCGATGCAGCAGGACTTCAGGAACGACAACCTGAAGCCGAATGTTTTTGAAGAGTCGCTGCTAACGACCGAGCAATTGCAAATGGTTGAACAAGCCAGGAAGGCGGACGTTCAGGCCATTCTTCCCTTGCCGTATTTTCATTTAGGAACCGACATACTTGTAAAAAGAGCTAGCGAAGAAGTCATCCGAAACTCCTTTTTGCTGAGTCGATACACCGGTAAGCCGATTTTCAGTTGCATGATGAGTAGAACGTCAATCGGACAGACGAAACAATTCATGCAGGCATTCGTGCCCGATGGCGTGCACAAGCCGATTCGTGAAAAAATGAAAGACTGCAAGAATCTGCTGGTGTACCATCGGAAAAAAGAGCAATTGTTGCCCGAAGAAAAGATAGTGCTTTCACGTGCAATATCATTTCACACAGCATCCGACTATGAGCTACTGATACTACCGATGGACTCCCTTTTCAAGAAAGACGAAAGTTTCACCCTGAAAAATTTCCGTTGAAATGCTGATACGACGGTGAAGATAGATGAGCATACATGGACGGACGACGTCTGAACTAAGAGTATAAAATCGATTACCGTATTCGATGAAAAAGAGTATCCGAAACATTCACGAAACGGATGTTATTATGGCGCTACAGACGAGATCAACACGTTGATGAAATTCAAGCTGTCTGATAATATACTGTCCTAATACGAAACCGGCTTTGATTTATATCCGCTAACAGGACCATCCAAAATCAATGTCATGTTGATTTTTCTTGCGGTGGGACCGGATGAAACGCGCCCCGACACACTCTGCAAGCGTTCATTAACCGATTTTCCAATTCGGTTCGACAATCATGTCGGCTTTCGTACATCATTTCAAATCTAAGACACCTCCAAGACATTCGAGCTCATTTTATACGGAACACATCCTGAAAACAGATTTGAAGTCAATAACCTGTTCGTCCGTCCGGAAGGCGGCAATCTTTTACGCATAGAGGGCAAACGCTATTATTTGAATAACATGGAAATCCGCTGATACGACTCAAAGATTCCCATCAAAAAAATCGGCAAATAAATCTGATCGGCTAACGGTAAAAGCAATCGATATATGACAATCTTTTTCCTTCGAAAATTTAGCAATTGACGATAGCTTCGGTGTTTATGCGAACAGTATAAAAGGAAAAAAAGCGTCCCGTTGCTCGCAGCGCGACTACTGGAGTTGCAGCAACCCTTTCGCCTCCGCGTTGGCCGAATCAAGACGAATCGCTTGTCGCCATGCCATATCGGCACTGTCGCGTTGCCCGTTCAGATAATACACTTTCCCTAAGATGATCCACGCAGCAGGCTCGTTGGATTTATACGAAAGCGCTTTATTCAAGATTACGGCAAGAGCAGGGTAGTTCTTTTCGGAATACGAGGCGTCGTACAATGACATCTGTTCTTTGTAGCGCGCAGCGCTGATCAGTCGGTCGTTGTATGCGTTGTATTGACTGGCAGGGAATAATACTTTCAATCGCCCCCAAGCCCATTCGGCGCTGTCAAGGTTACCCAGACAGTAATAGGCGAACCCCCATTCCTTGTACATGTTCTTGTAATCAGGGTACACGGCATAAGCTCGCTCCAGCAGTCCGATGCCATAACGAAATTTCTCTTTTCGCGCCAACGAGTCTTTCATGTCTTCAGCCAATGCGATTTCTTCCATCGCGTTGAAGGCGAGCACCCGGAAGCTATTCGGCGCCTTATCCAGGTCGGCCCGGTAAAGCGTCAGGTTGTCTTTCCACTCGCGCACTCGACCAGCGCTTTTCACATAGGCAAAAGGAACAACGATCAGTAATAGGAGTGAAATGATCGGTATTTCCTTTTTCGGAAAGAAACGCTCCGAAATACGCACCAATAATAGGAGCACACCGCCGATGAAAAAGAAACTCGGGAAAAATGCGAAACGATCGGCCATCACCGGACCGACATTCAACACCAGGTTGGAGAGAAGGAGTATGCCTAACAGGTAACTGAGAAAAAAGAAGCCGACAGGGTTCCGTTTCCAGACAGCCAGCACACCCCAGACCAACAAGTAAAGATGCATCAACGCTGATACCACGGCAATCGGATCGGCAAACGAACCGTAGGGGATATGACGGTAACCGTAATCGAAAATGAGTTCTTGCGGCAGCAGAATCAGTCGCACATACTCCAACAGCACCACTGATATCGTTGCGATCTTCTGATCAAGAGACGCAAACAGGTACGGGTCGTTCGTGAGATCGATCCGACCGTCGGGCACCTGACTGATCATCAACCGTATGGCGACGAACAGCAGCGTCAACAGGAAAAACGGAATACCACTGCGCAGCGATTCACCAACGCGTCTATTGCCGTGCACGTACATCAACATCGGACCGATGACAGCTAAGGACACGCTGCTCTCTTTTGAAAAAAGGGCAAGCAGGTAGTAGGCGCAAGCCCACACCAAGGCGATTTTCTTTCCATAGGTCGACCATGACAGGAGGCGATCCAGAAACAAAACAGAAAACCAACACGCAAGCAATTCATCGGCGCTTTTGATGTTCGCCACCACCTCTACGTGAACAGGAAGGATCACAAAAAAGAGGGATCCAGCCAATGCGATAAGCGGACGGGTCGCGAACCACCATCGGAGCAAGAACCGGTAAATGGCCCACGCACAAGCGAAATACAATAGCAGATTTAAAAAATGATAGGCCCACCAATCACTTCCAAAGAACGAATGAAGGATGGCGAAGCAGACCAACGATAGCGGACGATACCTCCAGCCGAGTTTCGTGGCAGGTCTGTGTGTAGCACCGTGAAAAGAGTCGTGAGAAAGGATATCCGGAATTCCGGAAATCCCCGATTTGACATAGGAGTTGCTGGTCAACACCATCGTATCGTCCAACGCCGTTCCGTTTCGCAGTGCTCCGGCATAGAACACGCCGATGAATAGTGCAATAAGTATGGGCGGCAACCATTTCGTCCATGGAAATCCGGCATCCGATTTTTGGTGATCAACCTTTTTCATGTATGAGACGGTTTCATGTCGAATCGAATAGTCCAATTACTCCATCATAAGCTGGCGCGAACAGCTGCAGCGATTCGGTCTTCGTCTTGCAACGCCATGCACTTGAAGTGCCCCTTCGGACATTTCTGAAATCCGATTTTCGTGCACGGTCGGCAAGACAGGCCATTCACTTGGAAAACGGTCGACGCAACATCGGCGTCGCCATAATAAGGCGTCATGCCGAACTCCGGAACCGTATTCCCCCATACGGAAACAACAGGACGTTTGAGTGCCGCCGCGATGTGCATCAGACCGGTATCGTGCGTGAGCACGACACGAGCACGCTCCAGCAGCGCGGCTGATTCACCGAGCGAAAGTTTCCCGCATAAGGACACTACGGTTGTTCCGACTGCGGATGCAATGGTCTCACCCGTTGTCGAATCATCCTTTCCACCCAGCAAGACAATTGGGCGTCCGATTTTTTTACAAATGGCGATCATCTTTTCTGTCGGCAGACGCTTGGTGGCATGCTGTGCACCGATGGCCACCGCAACGTAGGAGGTCCGGTGCGAATCCGGCAAACGATCGATGGATTTTCTGCTTTCCGTATCAATGAAAAAATCGAGCCCCTTGCCGTCGTTTTTCACCCCGAAGGGCGCAACCGTTTCCAGGTAACGGTCTACGATGTGCATCTTAGGAAGTCGATCGATTTTGAAATTCACCAACAACCACTTTTCGATGTTCAGCTTCCGGAAGGAGTATGTTCCCTGAGCAGGCTTGTTCAGCCATTGCTTCATCAACCACGTGCGTCGATTATGCTGCAGGTCGATGATGCCATCGAATCGGTGCGCATGGAGCGCTTCACGGCATTCGGAAGGCGAGGCCTCGAACGTATGCAGGCAATCGATATAAGGATTGTGCTTCAGCGTCGACTCAAAGGGCTTCCTGGTCAATACATGCACCTCGGCGCCCGGCACCTGTTGTTTGAGGCAGCGGATCACCGGCGTAGTCAGCACGATATCGCCGATGGAGGAGAAGCGGAGGAGGAGGAACTTTGGCACGGAAAACAAGCGGTTTTTTTGGCACCGCCAAAGCCGTAGTTTTACGGCGTAAAAGTAATCCATTCCTGCAGATGCAGGCACCATGCTTACAGACACTCACATCCATTTATACGCCGACCAGTTCGAATCGGATCGCGAGCAGCTCGTACAGGAAGCGCTGTCCGTCGGGGTAGACCGTTTTTTCCTCCCGAACATCGACCTGGAGTCCATCGGGCCCATGCTGGAGCTGGAAGAAAAGTATCCGGGAAAGTGCTTTCCGATGATGGGGCTGCACCCCTGTTATGTGAAAGACGGTTGGGAAAAACATCTGGACGTGATCGAGTCGTGGTGGCAACGGAGAACCTTCTGTGCGGTCGGCGAAATCGGGATCGACCTGTACTGGGATAAGAACCATCTGGCCGAACAGCAAGCGGCATTCCGTCGCCAGATCCGATTGGCCAACACCCATAAACGACCGGTGGTGATCCACTGTCGCGAGTCGTTCAAAGAGATCATCGAAGTACTCGACGACTGTCGAAAAGAAACACCGCAGGGCATTTTCCACTGTTTCACCGGTACGGTCGACCAGGCCCAAGCGGTGATTGATCGTGGATTTTTGCTGGGCATAGGCGGAGTGGTGACATTCAAGAAGTCCGGACTCGATGCCGTCGTGAAGGAGATTCCGTTGGAGCACCTCGTGTTGGAAACCGACGGACCGTATCTTGCCCCCACACCGCATCGGGGAAAAAGGAATATTCCATCGTATCTTCGACTGGTTGCCGAACAAGTCGAAGCCATCAAAGGAATTCCGCTGCAAGAGGTGGCTGCGATCACCACCGAGAATTCGCGACGACTCTTCGGCTGCTGAAAACCCGATCATCCGACACCATCATGGCTCAATCGAATA
>JBJTRB010000368.1:0-2852 GCA_046075925.1 Bacteroidota bacterium
CGATGAATCAACCCTGGTTTTCAAGGTGATGGGAAAGATGTTCCTACTCACGCCACTTGATGAACCCGAGCTCAAGTTCAACGTGAAATGCGACCCGGAGCGTTCGGTAGAATTGCGAGCCAAGCACCCCTGCGTGCAGCCTGGCTATCACATGAACAAGCTGCTATGGAATACCGTGGTGGTGGATGGAAGTGTATCGGACGAACAACTGATGCAATGGATCGACCATTCTTATGAGCAAGTGGTGAATGGGCTTGACAAAAAAACCAAGTCAGCCTTGCAAGGGTTGACAGATGAACAGAAAAAACGACTCTAAATACTTCGAATCATGAAAATGAAGCGACTACTCAGCTACTTCTTCCAGGGACTGCTTTTCGTTGTTCCGATCGCCGTCACCATCTGGGTGCTGTTCCGCGCAATCTTGTGGATCGACGGACTACTGCCACTGCAGATTCCCATCCGTATACCCGGACTTGAGAAAGTGGAAATACCCGGACTCGGTTTATTGACCATCTTCCTGTTCATCGCCTTGATGGGATTCATCGGCTCGCGCTACATCAGGAACCCTTTCTTTTCCTATCTCGAAAACCTGATTGAACGAGCGCCCCTTGCAAAGATCATCTACTCGTCCGTGAAAGACCTTGTTCAGGCTTTCGTAGGAGAAAAGAGGCGTTTCAACAAGCCAGTGCTCGTGCGACTGGAGCGCGACTCGGACATCAACCGTGTTGGATTCATCACGCACGAAGACCTTACCGAGCTCGGAATCGAAAAAGACAAAGTGGCTGTTTACCTGCCCTTCTCGTATGGCTTCAACGGAGAACTGATCATTCTACCTCGTGAAAACATCCGTCCGCTGGATGCATCCGGAACCGACATGATGAAATTCATCATCTCCGGTGGCGTAACGGAATTCAAAGAGGAACCAAAACGTACGGCAAACCGTTGAAGGGCTTTAACGCATCAGGATCTTGAACGTCAAACTGCCTGCCACACTGCGCTACCTCCTGCTGCTAGCATTCGGTATCGGTCTGCTGTGGCTTTCCTTTCGCGGTGTCGACTTACGCACGACGTTGGACGAGTTCCATCACATCCATTACGGGTGGCTGGCTGTTTCCATCGCTGTTTCGCTGATCGCCTTTTACAGCAGAGCCCTCCGCTGGAAGCTGCTCATCGAGCCGTTGGGTTTCGTACCACGCACGGTCAGCACGTATCATTCTTTGATGGTGGGTTATCTGGCGAATCTTGCCGTTCCTCGTCTGGGCGAAGTGACGCGCTGCGGATCACTGAACAGGTCCGATAGAGTGCCCTTCGATGTCTTGCTGGGGACCGTCATCGTCGAAAGGTTGTTGGATGTGGTCTGTCTAATGTGCTGCCTCTTCGCGACAGCCTGGCTGGAACACGAACGCCTGTGGGATTTTCTTCATACCAACATCCTCGGACCCTTGAATGCAAAGGCATCTTACCTATTCACAATCCAAGGTGGTATCCTTCTCCTACTGTTACTGATAGGCATGATCGGCGTAGTGTTGTGGGCGATCAGGAATCGCGACAAGGGAGGACTAAGCGGAAAATTCAGCAAGCTGGTCAGCGGAATAGTACAGGGATTGCGCTCTGCCAGCCGGATCAAAAAACCCGGAGCGTTCTTTTTCCATACGCTACTCATCTGGTTGATGTACTTCCTGATGTCGTATACGTGCTTCAAAGCCCTTCCTGCAACCGCTTCATTGGGAATGAACGCCGGATTATTTGTCCTAGTAGTCGGTGGCATGGGCATGTCCGCTCCAGTACAGGGCGGAATCGGCGCGTATCACTTGCTGGTTTCGCGCGGATTGCTGCTATTCGGTATGGCTCCGGTGCATGGACTTGCCTTTGCCACGTTGATGCATACTTCCCAGACGCTCGTAGTGATTGTTTTGGGAGCCGTTTCCATGTTCTATCTTTCACTACTTCCAACCAAAGATTCCCGCCATGTCCAGTCTTGATGTCCTACGGAACAAAATAGTTCCAATCGCCGAACTCGGTCACCTCGTAGCTCGCCTGCGCTTCAAAAGCAAAAAGATCGTCTTCACCAACGGCTGCTTCGATATCCTGCACCTCGGTCACATCGATTACCTCTCAAAAGCTTCTGACGAGGGAGATGTGTTGATGGTGGGACTCAACACCGATGCAAGTATCCGTCGGATCAAGGGACCACAACGACCCATCAATGACGAGCAACAACGATCCATGCTCTTGGCTGCACTTCACGTTGTGGATCATGTGATCCTGTTCGACGAGGACACTCCTTCGGAACTCATTCAACACATCGGTCCGGACGTGTTAGTGAAAGGGGCTGACTACACGATTGATCGCATCGTTGGTGCGGATTTCGTGCTTTCAAAAGGCGGAGCCGTAAAAACCATCGAATTCCTGCCCGGTTTTTCAACGACGGGCATGATCAATCGGATAAAAATGGGAGAATCATGACCTTTTTCAGCAACATCCTTCTGTTAAAGGTGTTATATTGTGGTAAATGACATCGCGTCATCTCATGAAAACACGCTTAATCGCCTTTTTCGCACTATTGCTCTCCGTACTGTCCATCAGCAGTTGTGAGAAGTACGAGTATTTCCAATCGGAAAAAAAGGTAAGGAAACAATTGATGGGGTCATGGGAATTGGTTCGTATACCCCTTTTGAACGAAAATGGCGATACCACGGGACTCTACCGCTGGACCTTTACTGAAGACCGTATTTATCGGTTCTTGAAAGACCGCACGACTGGCCAATTCAATGGAGTTGACACTGCGACGTATACGATCGATACCAAATTGATGAAGGTCCTGTTCATCACCACCGGCTTCGAGCCACTGG
>JBJTRB010000369.1:0-2472 GCA_046075925.1 Bacteroidota bacterium
ATCGACAGGTAAAACACGGTTCTCGTTCTTCAGCAAAGTGATGCTCTCGCACGCTGTCTGATAAGCCGCTTCCGCAGGATCCTTCAATTGAAAAAAGAACTGGGACTTTTCCGTAACGTCACCTATCCGGATGCACGGTACGAAGGATTCGCATCCAAGGCAAATGCGGAAGCAGCTTATCAGACAGCGTGCGAGAGCATCACTTTGCTGAAGAACGAGAACCGTGTTTTACCTGTCGATTTGAAAAAAGAAAAAGTATTGGTGTGCGGTCCATCAGCCAATTCCTTGAACCTGCTCAATGGCGGTTGGACGCATACTTGGCAGGGAACAGATGCGCGTTTCAATACGAAAGGAAAACAAACCATCCGAGAAGCGCTTATCGGAAAATCTCAAGAGGGTCAAGTCGTTTTCGCAGAAGGATCGACAACCGATAGCCTGACAGATATCGATCGATGTTTAGCACTTGCCGCAACGGTCGAAAAGATCATTGTCTGTTTGGGTGAAACACCCTGTACCGAAATCCCTGGAAACATCGACGACCTCTCTCTTCCACCAGCACAGCAGGAGCTGGTCGATCGATTGTATTCAACGGGAAAACCCATCCTACTGGTTTGTTGCTTCAATCGACCACGGGTGATCCACACGTTGGTGAAGAAAGCCTCAGCCATCTTGTATGCGTATTTGCCCGGCGATGAAGGAGGAAAAGCCATTGCAGATTGTATCACGGGAGAGCGAGAACCCGGTGGAAGGTTACCCTTCACCTATCCCGCAGCGACCAATGCGCTGATTAAATACGATCATAAGCACTCAGAACAATTGGCTACGGATTTCTCGAAGAACGGTTATCGTCCGGAGTTCGACTTCGGTTCGGGTTTCGGATATACTTCGTTTGAATACAAGGAGGCCGCTTTGTCAAGGGATTCATTCGACGATGATTCCCGCATGGAGCTTCGTGTACGCATCCTTAACACTGGAAATCGCACTGGACAGGAAGTCGTGCAAGTGTATTACAGGGATGAAATCGCATCCATCACCCCCTCTGCCAAAAAATTAGTGGCCTATCGGAAAGTCAGCTTGGAGCCGAACGAGGAAAAGGAAGTAATTTTCGCTTTTAGCAAAAATGATTTTTCATTCGTGAACAAGGAGTTGCAGCGTGTAACCGAACCAGGCGATTTCCAATTGATGGTCGCCGGAATAAAAATACCGTTTCATGTACGTTAAACGATCATTCATGGCCTGCTTAGTCTTGTGGGTGCTCTTCTCTGCCTGCGAGCAGTCGGATCCGTTGCCGAAGGAATTTTCTTTTTCCGGATACCATTGGAGGACGAAAGCAGGAGGTACCAGTAAGCTGGGTCCTGGTCCGAACTATTTCAGCGATTCAAAGGAGAATGTATGGCTGGACCAAGACAACTACTTGCATCTGCGCATCACCAAGAGTGGCAACCAATGGAATTGTGCCGAGGTGGTTTCAACGGAAAAATTCCAATACGGAACCTATGTATTCACTGTAGCTGGCGGATTGAACACCATGAATGAGCGCGCTGTATTCGGTCTGTTCACCTGGAGTGATTACACCTTTCAGCAAGAAGCCAACAGCGAAGTGGATGTGGAGTTTGCAAGATGGGGGAATGCCAGCGACTCGAAATTGCTCACCTATAGTGTACAGCCTGTCTGGTTCGATAATCCTACTCCATATCAGGAGCGCACACGTCGTCCCGCCCTTCCTGCAAGCGCACTCGACTCCACCACGACCCATGTTTTCACCTGGACGCCCGATACCATATTCTGGTACTCCTATTCAGGAGAAAATTATCCAGGTAATCAGTTGCTGTCTTCTTGGAAATTCGACAAAGGAAATACACCGAGGGCCAAGATGGAAGGAGGATCGGTTTCCGACTCGATTGTCATTCCAGCACCATCCAATACTACCAATGTCCGGTTCAACCTCTGGCTGTTGAATGGACTGGCCCCGGCGAACAACAGTGAAACAGAGGTAGTCATCAAGCGATTCGAATTCCGTCCGATCTGATAATCATCCATCAACCAATACAAACCAAAATCACCATGAAAAAACAATTACTGACACTCCTTATCATGTGCATGACCGCCTTCATCGGCAAAGCACAAAACGTCAACGTGACCTTTCAGGTCCACAACCCGCTGCCAGGCCCGGCATACGTTTTCGGCAGTTGGAATTGGAATGCTTACCCTGGAACTCCGATGGTTTCCATCGGTAACGGGTATTACGCTGCTACCATTGCCTTGACCAATCTCTCCAACTATGAATTCTTGTTCGTGAGCGGCTCACCGTTGACAATCGAATCATTGGATCCTGCTTGGTCGTGTACCAACAACAATGCGCAGTATACGAATCGCGTATTGTATGTAGGCGCAGGCGACACCACCGTGTGCAGTGATTGGGATACGTGTACGAGCTGTTTCGTTGTCACGCAGCAGCGTCAAGCCACCTTC
>JBJTRB010000370.1:0-2804 GCA_046075925.1 Bacteroidota bacterium
ACTAATCGCCGGTTCGTGTTCTACTCGACCGATCTCGCAGCGAACGACTTCCGACTCCTGCACTCCGACACGCGAGGTGAGTTGCAGGATCCTAACTGGGAATTGAAACTGCATAGTCGCTCACAAGCATTCGGTCCTGACCTCGACCAGGGCACCTCCTACGATATTTACGGAAGCCGCACCAAATACAATTTCAACCTTCCTCGCTAAGGGCGGCATACCTATGGACTCATCACCATCCAAGCGCGTAGCCGTAGTCATCCTCAACTGGAACGGCCGTAAGTTCCTCGAGCAATTCCTCTCGGGCGTGCAAGCGAACTCCGGTCCTCATGCCCGCATCGTAGTGGCTGATAATGCATCAACAGATGATTCGCTGGAGTACCTACGCCGCAACCATCCTGCAGTGCAACTTCTTCCAATGAACCGAAACACCGGTTTCACCGGCGGTTACAACAAGGCACTTGAGCAATTGGAGGATGAGTTTTTCGTGTTATTGAACTCCGATATCGAAGTGACGCCAGGATGGCTCGATCCGCTGATCCGTTTCATGGACGAACATCCTGATGCCGGAGCTTGTCAGCCTAAAATCCTCGACTTCAACCGCCGCTCCCGTTTCGAATATGCCGGCGCCTCCGGAGGCTTCATCGACCGTCTGGGTTATCCGTACTGCCGAGGCAGGATTTTTCAAAGCATCGAGGAAGACCATGGCCAATACGACGACCCCATTCCGGTATTCTGGGCCACAGGTGCCTGCATGGTGATACGCAGCAAACTGTACAAAGCATTAGGAGGATTGGACGAACGATTCTTCGCGCACATGGAAGAGATCGACCTGTGTTGGCGACTTCGCCGTGCCGGTCACAGTGTATACGTCATCCCCGCCTCTACCATCTACCACGTTGGTGGCGGAACTCTTCCAAAGAAAAATCCACGAAAGACTTTCCTGAACTTCCGCAACAACCTGCTGTTGCTTCATAAGAACCTTTCCTGTAAGGAATTCAATCGTATTTACAGAAAAAGAATGGCATTGGACGCATTGGCAGCCGCCACCTTTCTCATAACCGGAGGATGGCAGGACTTCAAAGCCGTATTCAAGGCCCATGCTGATTTTCGGAAGATGAAGCGGGAAAACACAGGATCCAGCCCCATTTCTCCCGGACGAACCCAGGATGGCAGAAGCCCTTTTTCCATCCTTTTCCAATATCATCTGCGCGGTAAAAGGCGCTTCAGCGAACTGCCATCCAATCCGCTTTCTGGCGAACGAAGTGTAATCAGCTGATTCATTTTCACGACAGTTCCACCCGAATCGGCTGTATGATTAGTGTCCGGTATCCTATCAGGCCGGAACACTACCATGGGTACAGAACAAGTCGATGCACTGATTCAACGTGCTAAAGGTCTATCCGCTGCCGATCCGGACACGGCCATGAGGTTACTCGATGATGCCGTAGCGTCTGCACGAAGAATGGATTATCGCAGAGGTATCGCGCTCGCATTGCGCGAACGTGCAGCAGTTCACCTGTCAATGCAGCATTTCAAGCGCGCATTGACCGGATTCACCGAAGCGCTGGAATTCTTCAAGCAACTGGAAGAGGTTCCCGCCATGATTTCATGCCATAACGAAATCAGCGGTATCTACTTCAAGCTGGGTGACTGTGCGCCTGCACTCGAACATGTTTTGTCCAACCTGCAACTTCATACCGCCCAGGGCGATTCACACGGAATAGCGGATTGCTACAACGACATCGGCAACATCTACTCCTACCTGCAATCGTTTGACAAAGCGACAGAGCACTACAAAAAGGCACTCAGGATTTTCGAAGGCTTGAAAAACAAGCGTGAGATGCTTCACTGTTTTTATCTATTGGCCAACACTTTCAGGTCTGCAGGCGACGATGACCGGTGCATGTACTATTTACTACGTGCGGTGAATTCCATCGATGAAATACATGAACTCGATCTTCGCGTCCGAATACTGACCGCACTCGCCAGCTTATACACCCGTAAGAAAGACTACGAGCAAGCGTTGTCCACCTTCAAGACTGCAGCATTGTTCGCTGAAAAAGGAATCTCGCTACTTACCAGGATACAGCTGAAAAAGCACCTTGGAAAACTATACATCGAACTTACGCAGTATGACAAAGCCATCGAGGTGTTATCCGCTGCCTTGGAACAATCCAATTCACTTCCACCGGATACTGATGTCGTGAACATCCATCGACTGCTGGCAACTGCGTATGAGCAGATGGGAGAAAACAAATCGGCACTGGAATTTTATAAAAGATTCCACGAGTTGGACCGGCAAGTGCTTTCAGAGTCGGTCAATCTGAAAACAAAAGCATTGCACTTCCGCTACGACCTGGAAGAATTACGTAAACAGAAGGAGATCGCGGAGCTGTCCGACCATCTGAAAGAACAATTTCTTGCCAACGTAAGTCATGAGATACGTACGCCGATGAATGGTGTACTTGGCATGACCCATTTGCTGGAAAAGTCGTCTTTGAGTGAAGAACAACGGGAATACATCCTCGCCATCCAGGATTCGGCGAACAACCTGATGGTGATCATCAATGACATTCTGGACTTCTCCAAAATCAATGCTGGAAAAATCGAATTCGCCAACGAGGAATTCAAGTTGCGCGATCTGATCAAAGGGATCCTGCAGATTGTCAAGGTGAAGTCGGACGAAAAACAACTGAAACTATCCGTTAACATCGATTATCGTATCGGAGAAAGACTGAAAGGAGATGCGATTCGACTGAATCAGATCCTGACCAACCTGATTGGCAATGCGATCAAGTTCA
>JBJTRB010000371.1:0-6203 GCA_046075925.1 Bacteroidota bacterium
ATTGCATGAAAAGCCGCGAAATTCGCGGCTTTTTTCATTTCATGTGGTGCCTCCACTGTTTTGTCGCAAGCCATTTGGTACGGGACTTACTTTGACTACTTTTAAAAACGCCAACTCATTCGTCCAATGATCTTAATTCGCATCTTCACTCTTGGTCTGTTTCTGTTCACGCTGGCGGATGCTCGCGCACAACTCACAGGCACTACGCTTACCAGTGCACGCGTCAACACCAATAACCTGAGCACGACCATCACCTCGAACAACACCTTCCTGGTCAATGGATCTCCGAATGGGAATGTCTACCAGATCGAATTAAGAAAAGCCGGTAGCCCTACCATCGTGTTGGCAGATGGATTCAACCTTCACAACATATATTATACAGCGGTGGTTCAGAATGCAAGCACCTTGGACTTCAGTCCTTTTTCCATTCCGTACAATGCTGTTCCGGGAGTCTATTCTCTCTACGTCGGCTATCTGGACCCTCTTCTTCAATCGCAATTCTATCCTGCATCCTCCTTCGATTCTCTTTCGAATGCCTTCACTATCCTGCCTCCTGATGGATACTTACAAGGAACCGTCTTCGAAGACCTGAATGAGAACGGAGTGCTTGACGCAGGTGAATCCGGAATCAACAATGGAACCATTACGGTTACTCCCGGCGGATCTTACTCGGTTGCTTCGAATGGTACGTTCTCCATTCCCGCATCGAACGGAGCGGTCACGGTGACCTGGTCAAGGAACAGTTCGAACAACATGTACCTCACGAACAATACGCCGTCCTACGCTGTGACTGTTAATAATGCGAATATCACTCAGTTGAATTTCCCGTTGAAGCGCAAATTGAAATTCGTTGCGCCCAACCAACTCATTGCCGGACAAACGGTACGGGTCAATATCGTGGGCGACACCATGGTGGGTCAGCTGTACAGCGCACGATTCTACAGGTCTACCGGAAACAGTACGATTGTCTATAATTCAAGTGGCAATATATCGTTCATCGATAGTAGTACGCTCAGTGTCCGGCTTACCGTGCCCTCCACCGCAGGAGTTTATAACGTAAGCATTTATAATACCGGTAGCACCAGTCACCCGAATTACGGATATCATTACCTGTACAATGCTCTGACGGTCATTCCATCCACCGCTACCATTACAGGAAAAATCTACTACGACTCGAATAACAATGGAGTGTATGATACCGGCGAGCCGCCGCTGATCGGACAGCCGGTCCATCTAATGCCGGATGATGCGTATGCATTCACGAATAACAACGGGAATTATTCGATCGGAGCCACCTTCGGCAATCACACGTTATCCATGGGAACTCCGAACGGACAGTTCATCGTCGGTTCCGGTCCTTCGTCGTATACCTTCACCAGCTCGGGTCCGGTGAGCGGAAAAGACTTCGGCTTGCTCTCGACCAATCCGGATTATTCCAGCACCACGCGACTGATCCCTACCCGACCCCGTTGCAACACGAATAACATCTACACGCTCCGTGTCACCAATACCGGAAACATCCCTTTCAACGGTCGTGTTTACCTGTTGCGCGACGCGCTGACCGTTTGGAACGGTTCTACCCCTGCCGCCTCCGGCTCTACCGCCACAGGCGACACAATCTGGTGGAATATGCAGAATCTGCTACCGTTCACTCCTGCATCCATTACACTCGCCCTCCTGATGCCAGGTCCTGGAACCATGATCTATAACCGGGCTTACTTCGATGCCTACGATCCGGGGAATGTCACACAATTGACATCCAGTCAGAACATATCCGAGCAAGTGCTTTGCAGCTATGACCCGAATGACAAATCTTGCACGCCCGAAGGAGTCGGCATTGAGCATTACACCCTCATCAACCAAGAGCTGGAATACCTGATCCGTTTCCAGAATACGGGTAACGATACCGCCTACGATGTGAACATTTATGACCGTCTCGACACCAGTCTGGACTGGTCGACTCTGCAAATCGTCGAGACCAGCCACTCTTGTGTGACGACGATCGACAGTGTCGGACAAGCACGATTCGCCTTCATCAACATCTATCTTCCCGATAGCAATGCGAATGAACCTGCGAGCAACGGATTCGTCCGCTACCGGATTCGTCCTAAGAGCTCGACACCTGACTTCACCGTGGTCAACAATACCGCGTACATCGTTTTCGACCTTAATCCTGCAGTAGTGACCAACACCACGTACAATACTTTGGTGTCGCAGATCCCCTTGTGGGTCGGTGGAGAAACGACTTTACCAAAAGCCGTCGTCACTCCGAACCCGGTCGACCACCAGACACGGTTTTATCTGGGAGAGAACGATGATTTCCGTTCGTTCGATGTGTATTCGTACGACGGACGACCGGTGTTCCATCTGGAACAATCCGGTGGTGCAGTCGACTTCGACCGGGGAGCGCTTCCGGCCGGTGTCTACCTGTACCGTTTCTCTACGGCTGACGGTGTGACGGTGGCTGCAGGCCGTTTCGTCGTCCGTTGACAGGTCGACTTGTTCATACTGTTGGTATAACGACCCGGTGAACAGGGCTCGTCCCGTTTCAAATTAGTGCTACTTTTAAAGCGTTATAGTGATCATTGCACATGACGCCTCGATCTTCCTCCGGAAGCACTTCCCGCTATCTGTTTTTATTCTGGCTGTTGCTGCTGACGCCGTTCGTCATGATCGGTCTGGTGCTGCTCGCCGCTTCCAAAGGTTGGATCGGTGAAGACCTTCCGACCTTCTCCGAATTAGAGAACCCGAAGTCTGCGCTTGCTTCCGAAATCATCTCTTGTGACCAGCACGTCATCGGGAAATACTATATCCAGAACAGAACCAACATCCACTACTACGAACTGGCTCCTTCGCTCATCAATGCCTTGAAGGCTACGGAAGATGTCCGTTTCGAGGAACACAGCGGCGTGGATGTGCGGGGATTGCTGCGAGCCGTATTCCGTGCCGGCACAGCGGGTGGTGGCAGTACCATCACGCAACAGCTGGCAAAGAACCTGTTCCACGAACAGCCCGGCAACAAAGTGGAACGGGTGATCCAAAAGATTCAGGAATGGGTGATTGCCGTTGAGTTGGAGCGGCGTTATACGAAGGAGGAAATCCTGGCCATGTACCTGAACACCGTGGAGTTCAGTAGCAATGCCTTTGGAATCAAGTCTGCCTCAAGAACCTATTTCAACAAGACGCCCGACTCGCTGAACATCCAGGAATCGGCAGTATTGGTCGGCATGTTGCAAGCGCCGACCAAATACAATCCTGTACGCAATCCGATCAATTCGGTGAATCGTCGGAATGTGGTGCTGTCGCAGATGCGCAAGTACGATTTCATCAGTGACGAACAATTCGATTCGCTTTCTGCACTTCCGATCGATCTGGACTTCCAGCAAGATGATCACAATTACGGTTTGGCTACCTACTTCCGGGAGGTCCTCCGCAAACAGCTGCTAGGCTGGTGTAAAGAACACGTCAACAACTCGACTGGTAAGCCGTACAACCTGTACACGGATGGCCTGCGCATCCACACGACGATCGATTCCAGGATGCAGAAATACGCCGAAGAGGCGATGAAGGAGCACATGAAGGAGCTTCAACGCAAATTCAACGACCATTGGAAAGGCAAAGAACCATGGGAAGGATTTCCTGAATTGATCACCGATGGGATGAAGCGTTCCGACCGCTACGCATCCATGAAAGCCGCTGGCGCAACGCAGAAAGAGATCGACAAAGCTTTCAAGAAGAAAGTGAAGATGCGGGTCTTCTCCTGGGATGGTGGTATCGACACGTTGATGAGTCCGCTGGACAGTATCAAATATCACAAGCGGGTCCTGCAGTGTGGCTTCATGGCAATCGACCCTCATAGTGGAGGAATCAAAGCATGGGTAGGAGGTAACGATTACCGCTTCTTCAAATACGATCACGTAAAAGAAGGAAAGCGGCAAGTCGGCTCGACGTTCAAACCCTTCCTCTATACGCTTGCCATGCAGGAAGGATATTCACCTTGCTACCAGGTGCCGAATGTGCGGATCTCCTTCGACCTTCCCACAGGAGAGACCTGGTCGCCCGAGAATTCAGACAACGAGTACGGAGGCATGCTGACGTTGAAAGAAGGTCTGGCAGAGTCTGTCAATACCGTATCCGCCTATTTGATGAAACAATTCGGTCCTCAGGCCATGATCGAGATCTGCAGAAAGATGGGTATCGAATCGCCGATCGATGCGGTTCCCGCGATCTGCCTGGGTACTCCCGATGTGTCAGTGTATGAAATGGTGGGCGCCTATGCTACGTTTGCCAACAAAGGTATATGGACGCAGCCTCAATATCTCGTCAGGATCGAAGATAAGAACGGCAACATCCTGCAGGAGTTCGTCCCCAGAAAAGTAGAAGCTATCAGCGAACAAACTGCATTCCTGATGACCAATCTGATGGAGGGGGTCGTTCAATATGGAACCGGTGCGCGACTGCGCGGACAATACAAACTTACAGCGCCTATTGCCGGTAAGACCGGAACAACCCAGAATCAAAGCGATGGTTGGTTTGTCGGTATCACGCCCGATCTGGCTGCCGGTGCCTGGGTTGGCTGTGAAGACCGGGCCGTCCACTTCCGTTCCATCGAACTCGGACAAGGTGCGCGTATGGCGATGCCGATCTGGGCGCTCTTCATGCAACGGATTTATGCAGACAAGTCGATTCGGATTTCGACCGGTGCGTTCGAGCGGCCAAGCGATCCGCTCACGGTGGAGCTTGATTGCAGCAAGTATCGTCAACAGGGCAGCAATACTTCCGAGGAGCAAGACCGGGATTTTTAATTCAGTGGCGGAGCCTTTTTGCTAAATTTGGGGTTCAATTCCCATCGTTACACCATGAACAAGACTGTAGCAAACGCCGATGCGGCAATCGCCGGTATCGAAGACGGGATGACCATCATGGTCGGCGGCTTCGGACTTTGCGGCATTCCTGAAAATTGCATCGCAGCATTAGTGAAAAAAGGCGTGAAGGGTCTCACCTGTATTTCCAACAATGCAGGAGTGGATGACTTCGGCCTCGGACTGTTGTTACAGAACCGGCAGATCAAAAAAATGATCTCCTCCTATGTCGGCGAGAATGCCGAGTTCGAGCGACAGATGCTTTCGGGCGAATTGGAAGTGGAGCTCATTCCTCAAGGCACCTTGGCGACTCGCTGTCTGGCTGCGGGGTATGGCATGCCTGCCGTATTCACACCTGCAGGTGTCGGCACCGAAGTGGCCGAAGGTAAAGAGGTGCGTAACTTCAACGGTAAAGACTACCTGCTTGAATTCGCTTTCGATGCTCCGTTCGCCATCGTGAAAGCATGGAAGGGCGACATGCATGGCAATCTGGTTTTCAGAGAAACCGCACGGAACTTCAATCCGCTGATGGCCATGGCTGGAAAAGTGACCATTGCAGAAGTCGAGGAGTTGGTTCCTGCTGGTACACTCGATCCTGACCACATCCATACTCCCGGCATCTTCGTACATCGCATCTTTCAGGGCGAGCGGTACGAGAAACGCATTGAACAGCGCACCGTCCGCAAGAAATGATTTCAACCTCTCACTCCATACGACATGCTTGATAAGATCGGAATAGCCAAACGGATAGCTCGTGAAGTGAAAGACGGCTATTATGTCAACCTGGGTATCGGCATCCCGACACTGGTTGCTAACTACATTCCTGCCGGTATGAACGTCGTGCTTCAATCGGAGAACGGACTGCTTGGCATCGGGCCTTTCCCCTTCGAAGGGGAAGAGGATCCGGATCTGATCAACGCAGGCAAGCAGACCATCACCACCTTGTCAGGATCGGCTTTCTTCGATTCCGCGATGAGCTTCGGAATGATTCGAGCAGGAAAAGTCGACCTGACGATTCTTGGAGCCATGGAGGTTTCTGAAAACGGAGACATCGCGAATTGGAAAATTCCCGGTAAGATGGTGAAAGGGATGGGCGGTGCCATGGACCTGGTCGCAGCAGCCAAGAATATCATTGTCGCCATGCAGCACGTCAACAAGGCAGGGGAATCAAAGCTACTTCCTGCTTGCAGTTTGCCGCTGACAGGTACACGTTGCGTGAAGAAAATTGTGACAGAGCTTGCAGTGCTGGATGTCTTGCCGCAAGGAGGGTTCAAGCTATTGGAACGCGCACCGGGTATTTCCGTTGAAGAAATCCGTCAGGCGACCGCTGGTAAGTTGATC
>JBJTRB010000372.1:0-14383 GCA_046075925.1 Bacteroidota bacterium
CTCGATTTCTATACCGATTGGTGCGGCTGGTGCAAGCACATGATGAAAACCACCTATGCAGATCCGGGCTTGGCACAGTACATCAATCAGAATTTCTACCCGGTGAAATTCAATGCAGAAGGTAAAGACACCATTGAATACTTGGGGAAGACCTACAAGCCGACCGCTCCCGAGCCGCGCCGACCGCATGAACTGGCAGTGGAGCTTTTACAGGGTAAATTATCCTACCCGAGTACGATTTTCCTGAACGGCTATGATGCGGAAAAGAACAAATTCAATGTAAGCCTCAGCGCTGCCGGCTATCTTGAGACGCGTAAGATCGAACCGATTTTGATTTTCGTCTTGGAAAACGCTTCACGCAATTGCAACTTCGATGATTTCAGGGTGCAATATGAAAAAGCGTTTTTCGATTCGACCAATGTTGATCAGATGGCCAGGCTGTCGTGGACGGAGTCCAAAACCTTCTTCAGCGCTGATCATAAGAAAAGTCGCAAGACGTTGGTCTTGGTAGACAGCGAATGGTGCAACGCCTGCAAGGTGATGCGAAAGACCACTTTCTCTGATTCCGCTGTCGTCGATTACATTTCAAAGACCTATGACCTGGTCGAAGTCGATGCGCTATCGAATGATAAATACTTCTTCGGCGGACAAGAACTTGCGGGCGCGTTCAACGAACAGATACCGTTCAACAAATTGTCCATGGCTTTGTGCAGGAATAACCTGGTACTTCCCATGCTTGTGGTGCTCGACGAACAGAATCAGATCATCGATGCCGTACCAAGTTATATCCATCCCCGATTTCTGAAGGATATCACCAAGTTCTACGGCGATGACATTTACAAGTCCAAGAACTGGACGGAGTACGTCAAGTCGGTGTACGGGCAGTGATCGCTAGGATCTGTCTTTTACTTCCATTCCGTGTCTTAGCTCGACGCTTCATCGTATCTTTGTGATGATGAAAAAAGCAATCATACATACTGAAAAGGGAGCCATGACCGTAGAGTTCTACGAGAACGATGCTCCGAATACCGTCAAGAACTTTTGTGATCTGGCGGAAAAAGGATTCTACGACGGACTCACTTTCCACCGAGTGATTCCTGATTTTGTGATTCAGGGAGGATGTCCCAGCGGCACCGGTACTGGCGGCCCGGGTTACAAGATCAAGTGCGAGCTGGATGGAGGCAATCAGTTCCACGACCGTGGTGTATTGTCCATGGCTCATGCAGGACGTGACACGGGCGGATCTCAGTTTTTCATCTGCCACAGCCGAAAAAACACTGCACACTTAGACCGTAAACACACCTGTTTCGGCAAGGTGGTGGATGGGCTGGATGTCATCGATGCCATCCGCGCAGGCGACCATATCGAGAAGGTGGAGATCCTGAACGTCAATTGACGGGTCTGTTCGCCCACTTTTTGACGCCCTGAAGAGCTCTTCAGGGCGTTTTTTATTCATAAAAGGCGTTTTTTTACTGCTCGTCCACGCAAATCAAGGATTCACATAAATAAAACTTAATCAACGCGGTTGACGTTTATATTTGCTTGACAGTCTGACAAATGGCTGAAGTGAAACGTCGGAACCCCGTGTACTCCACCAGTCGCCTATTCAGGGGGCTTTCAATCCTATTGACTTTTATCGGTGTTTCCGTGCAGGCACAGACCGTCTTGTTGGACGATTTCAACCGTGCAAACAGTACGACGGTAGGGAATGGATGGAATGAAACCGAAACAGTTGCCGGTAGCGGTCTGCAAATTTCCACTAACCGTTTAGTAGCAGCCTCTACCACCGCTGGCCGGGAAGTGCTTTGGCGTGACGTCTCCACCAATTACAACACCGTATTCGCTACCAATACTGGCACGTTGACCTGGATGTTCAATATGCGTCAATCGCGTTCGGATCCATCTGGTTTTGATGCAAGCAATTATGGCTCCGCATTCGTGCTTGGAAGCAACTCCAGCAATTTCATCTCAGGCAGCAACGGGTATGCGGTCGTATTCGGGAATGCGGGTACTGCTGATAATGTCCGGTTGGTGCGTTACTCGAACGGACTTGGCGCCAATGCCAACCAGATTTCCATCATTGCACCGACCGTCGATTATTCCTCGCAATACATGTCTGTGAAGGTGACATTCAATCCGGTAGGCAGTCTGTGGTCGTTGTATATCGATACGAACTCCACCGGCTTTGTCGACCCTGCACTCACCACCTTCACGCAGATCGGTACAACAACGGCTGACAACACTTTTACTTCCAGTGATCTTCTTTTCTTGGGTTGTCTGTGGAATCACGCCACTTCTTCATCTGACAATGCCTTTTTTGACAACATATACCTACCAACAGCTTGTTCGCCTTCATCAGAGCCTGCTTCCGCTGTAACCAATTTCACGGCCACTGCTGTCGGAGCGAATAGTATACAATTGAACTGGACACGAGGTAACGGCTCCGAGGTGATAGTCATAGCACACCAAAGCGGAGCGGTCGTTTCCACCCCGATCGATGGCGCATCCTACGCTGCCAACACCTCGTTCGGCAGCGGGACAAATCTTGCTCCGAGTGAATATGTGGTCTATACGGGAAGCGGCACTGCTGCGTTGATCACCAACCTCAATCCCACTACATCTTATTCCTTTTCTATCTATGAATACAACGGTGTAGGTTGTGCCACCAATTACCTGACATCGACTTTTGCTTCTGCAAATGCGACCACGATCGGGTGTTTGCTTGCTACACAGCCGACGATCGCTCCAAGCGGTCTGACGGCCTTGGCTGTACAGCAGAATTCCATAGTCTTGAATTGGACAAGAGGCAACGGTGCTTTTTGCATCGTGGTATGCAAAGCAGGAAGTCCGGTCATCACTCCTCCTGCCGATGGATTCGTGTACACGGCCAACTCATCCTATGGTATCGGTTCGAGCACCGGACCGGCAGAGTATGTCGTGTATGCTGGAACAAGCAACAACGTCATGGTCACCGGGCTCATGCCAGCCACCACGTATTATTTCTCTGTATTTGAAATGAACGGCACCGGTTGTAACACGAATTATCTGGTACCGGCTTCGTTTGCTTCTTTTGGTTCGACTACTGCGCCACTGCTGCCATACTCCACCTTCTTCGGCAATCTGCATTCGCATTCTGATTATTCGGATGGTGATATAGACAACCTCTGCGGAACATTTGGCGCATCAGCTACCTGTGCATTCAATATTGCGAATACAGCCGTTCAGTTCGATTTCATGGGCATAGCTGATCACAATCACAATGAAGGACCGGTGATGACTCGTACGAAATTTGCATCCGGAGTCCAAGAGGCAATCAATTACAACACCACGCACAACGATTTCGTAGCGCTTTATGGAATGGAGTGGGGAACCATCTCCACCGGAGGACATGCAACGGTGTATGGAATCAACCAGTTGATCGGTTGGAACACGGGTAACTATGATGTTTTCGTGAACAAGGGTGACTATGCCACCTTGTTCAATCTCATCGCGGCCTCTCCCGGTGCTTTCTCCACATTGTGCCATCCTAACAATACGGATTATGGCAATTTGCTGGGCTCACCCTACAACGCTACGTTCGACAATGCCATCATCGGAACCGCAGTGAGGAACGGTGACGCGTTCGACTCCACGTATGCCTACGCCTTCCCGCCTACGACTTTTTCCTACATCACGTACTACCGGACGTTGCTAGCAAAGGGTTACCATCTCGGTCCTACGGCCGACATGGACAACCATTATTCCAAGAGCATGGGAAAAGCCAACCAGGGCAGGACCGCAGTACTTGCCAGCGCAAGAAATCTTTCTGCAATCACGGAAGGATTGCTGAACATGCGGTTCTATGCAACGGAAGATTACAACCTCTCCGTTACGCTCAATGTAAATGGCACATTCCCGATGGGAAGCGTAGTCGCACAGAATACCGACCCGGTGATTTCGGTAGCGGCATCGGATGGTGATGGCGAGGCCATCACTTCCATCAAGTTGTATTT
The DNA here is from genome assembly GCA_046075925.1 of Bacteroidota bacterium. Taxonomy (GTDB): domain Bacteria; phylum Bacteroidota; class Bacteroidia; order AKYH767-A; family 2013-40CM-41-45; genus Pollutiaquabacter. The sequence continues at coordinate 3,993 of JBJTRB010000372.1, forward strand.
CGGAGTTCCTGGTAGCGGCACGCTGCCCACCATTCTGACCTCCACTACCAGCGGAGCACTCAATTTCACACACGCATTCGCCTCCGGAACATATTATTACTACGCCGAGATCACGCAGGCAGATGGAAACATGGCCTGGACTTCACCCATCTGGTATACCAAGACGACGTTGCCGTTGCCTGTCGAACTGCTTGCATTCAATGGCGAGGTGACAGAGCAGGGGAATTTGTTAAGATGGGAGACCGCCTCGGAAGTGATGAATGACCATTTCGAATTGGAACGAGGAAATGATGGTATCCACTTTGAACGGATTGCCACATTGAACGGAGCAGGATCGACTTCGCAGCGCAGCGCCTATCGCCATCTGGATGCTTCTCCCGCTCCGGGTACTAACTACTATCGATTGAAACAAGTGGACGTAGACGGCCGATTCGAATATTCGCCTATTGTAGCGCTCCGTCCGTTGAAAGGAAAGAACACCTTCAGGATTTTCCCTAACCCTACCACTGGAACATTATTCCTTGAGCCGGAAACAGCCGAAGCGGAAGATTATTCCATTCGGATTTTTGATGCGTACGGAAGCTGCGTACATACTTCCTTTGAAAGTGGGAATAGCCGCAGAGCCATTCAGTTGACCGGATGTTCCGAAGGGCTATATCTGATGGAGATACGTTCGGGCGACTTCGTCGAGTTGAAGCGGTTCGTTGTAGCTGCAGCAAGTCGTTAACGGACAACGACCAATTTTCCGCACGATTGCGATTTCATTCCCTTGGTCTGAACATAATAAGTTCCGGGTGTCAGCATGGAGGTATCGAATGTGTGAAACCGTCCTTGAGATGCTTCTAGGCTGACGGACCGTACTGTAGCGCCACGTGCATCCAGGATGTCAATGGATTGACCTTTTTCCATTTCTTCCTGTAACATCACCGTGCAATGATCTGTGGCCGGGTTAGGAAAGACAGCAATCGATTCGCTGCCGATGGATTTTCCAGACGAGAAAACCACTTTCAATGAATTGGCATACGACTTATCCGGACGCAGATAGGAACTCATAATGCTCAATGGCGTCTTCTGGTCATGTGCATAGGTTATTTCAAAATGAAGATGGCCGATCAAATCCTGTTGACCCTTTTCATCCGAAATGTCGAATTGCTGGAAGTCGGTCAGATTTCCATTTCTATCATACGACACTTTGGTCACCTGCCCGGAAACATCCGATGAGTGATTCATTATAAAACCCTTCCAGACTTTTTCTTGTCGATCATCACGGATGAGGCTGTCCTTGCGGTAATTCGTCCAACCTTCTGCTCCATAGAGCTCGGTGCTAAGTCCCGCAAACTCCCATTCGCCGATGCCCTTTTTATATACGTAGTAGCGGCAAACAGGCTCGGTTCGTCCGGTCTGTGCATCCAGCGATGATTGTAGTATTTGTGATAAGCGGTTGTCTGTGTAGCTCAAGTCGTACACAACCGTGTTATAAGTATCTTCTCCGAGCGAATTTTTAGAGACAATGTTCGTGACCGATCCTTTGCTGTCGAAAGACAGGATGTTGTCCATGCGACTGATCACGTTGTTACCCTCTCCGGAATTTTCCTGTACGATTTCCTTTACACACAGTCCGTTCGAATAGGAGCGCTCTTTCGTGGTAATGGTGGCTACTCCCGAAGCATCTTTATCGATTTTAGAGCTTGAGAGCATCCGACCGAGTCGGTCGAATGAAAATACCGTTTCGGATGTTATTATCGGACCGTCATGGTGCCTTTGGAATTCGCGCATCAGCTGATGCTCTTCTGAATATTCTCGTACAACTGTCTTTTCCAGCACCCAACCTGCCACATCACCCCAACGGTAATAATCGGCTACAGGTTGATACTCGTTTACGCATGCCCTTGCCGGGTGACTGATGAATGGCAAGGGATCGTTGATCCATGAGGGCGCATCTCCTCTGGGATCGACGCGCAGGAAATCCGATGAACGACTTAAAAGCGGCGCCTGTGCCGAAGTGGTACCGACAATAAAAAGAGCCAAAAAAAAACAGAGGGTCGTGCGCACGCGATAAGGTATCAGTGTGTAAAATAGCACCTTAACATTCCAGCCGGCAGACTTTTTGGCCAACTGAAAAAAGCGGCTTGTCAATCGACGATTTTAACACGGGAAATCCGATATTTACGAGCTATGGAATCCATCACTAAAGGGCCTGTCGTATGTGTGGGTGCGTCGTTGGTCGACCTTACCTTTCGCTGCGAGCAGGAACCTGTCGCCTTCACTTCCAATCCGTCCAGGATGCACCGTAGTCCGGGAGGTGTCGTAAGGAATATCGCCCATCATCTGGCATTACTTGGAGTGCCCGTACAATTGGTGACAATTCTGGGGAACGATTCCGATGGACACTGGTTGGCCGAGCAGTGTGCTCAGGCAGGAATCGGGCTGGATCACATTTTGTTCGCAGAAGAATCAACCGGAACATTCGCCTCCATCGCAACTCCTTCTGGAGATCTGCATATCGGTGCGGTCACTTCCGAAACGGATCGACTCTTGACGGTCGAGTTTTTCTCGAGTCGTGCAGAGGTCATCCGCTCGGCTTCTGTCGTCATAGCCGATTGTAACCTCTCGGTTGAAGCGCTCCGTTGGTTGATGCGCTTTTGCAACGAACACAAGGTGCCATTGGTGGTGGAAACGGTCTCTATTCCGAAGGCTCGTCGATTGCGCGATGCATTGCCCGGCAATCTTCTCTTGGTGAAACCGAACAGGGAAGAGTTGGCCGTATTCGAACAAGACTCACACGTCACACCTGAAGAAAAGATAGCTCACCTGCATGCTTTGGGTTTCAAGAACGTTTGGTTGAGTCGCGGAGCCGAAGGATCCTTGTTCAGCGACGGAGAATCCATGGTTTCGCTCCCTGCTCCTCGTGTTCATGTACGCGACGTAAATGGAGCCGGCGACGCTTCGCTTGCCGGATGGATCTATGCCTGGTTGCAAGGAAAAAACGGATTGACCTGTGTACGTTACGGACATGCGGCAGCCGCTTGTTTGCTGGAAGTGGTCGGAGCCGTACGTAGTGACTTTTCACCCGCATTGCTTGAACAACGACTTCAATGAATTCCACCTTTCCGATCCTCTTCAGCGAGGAGGTCCGTACTGCTTTAGCTGAAGCCCGTCCCATCGTCGCTCTCGAATCGACCATCATCGCCCACGGAATGCCGTTTCCACGCAACGTGGAAACCGCCATGGCGGTGGAACAGATCGTTCGCGAAGGCGGGGCAGTTCCGGCAACCATCGCCATTCTGGGAGGGAAGTTGTGCGTAGGATTGAATGCTTCTCAGCTGGAACAGCTTGGTTCCAAAAAAGGCATCTCCAAGGTGAGTTTGCGTGACATGCCGTTTATCGTTTCTACAGGTGCTGATGGCGCTACTACGGTTGCCTCAACGATGCGGATCGCATCCATGTCCGGCATCAGGATATTCGTCACTGGAGGCATCGGTGGTGTTCATCGCGGTGCAGCAAATTCCATGGATGTTTCAGCCGATCTCACAGAGATGTCCATGACAGATGTCGCCGTGATTTCAGCCGGAGTGAAATCCATTCTTGATATCGGTCTTACGTTGGAGAAAATGGAGACGTTGGGTGTGCCGGTTGTGACGTATGGTAGCGATGAGTTTCCGAGTTTTTATTCAAGACAAAGCGGATTCCGTTCTCCTTTCAGGTTGGATGATGCAAAATCCATCGCTGCCATGCTTTCTGCCAAGTGGAAAATGGGACTCAAAGGCGCAGTGCTTATCGCTAATCCGGTTCCTGCTGAGCACGAAGTGCCGTTCGACGTCATGGAGAGCCATATCGTAGACGCCTTGAATTCGGCACAGCAGCAGGGAATATCCGGTAAAGACATTACTCCTTATCTGTTGAAATACATCGCCGATAAGACGGGCGGAGAAAGCCTGTCAGCGAATATCGAGCTGGTAAAGAACAATGCTCGTTTAGGCGCTGCAGTAGCTGTCAAGTACCGCGCGATCGAATCATCATGAAGGATCAGTCATCCTTATATAGCAACATCCTTAATCGAGCTGTGATCATTTCCGGCTTGGGTTTTTTCGTGGATGCGTTCGACCTGCTTCTTTTCAATGTGCTTCGAATCCCCAGTCTGAAGGACCTCGGTCTCTCCGGCAGCCAGTTGACCTCGCATGGGGAATTTCTTCTTTCCATGCAGATGCTTGGAATGATTGTCGGTGGAATCATCAGCGGAGTCGTAGGCGACCGCCGAGGCCGTGTGTCAGTGCTGTTCGGAAGCATATTGCTTTATTCCTTAGCAAACTTCGCCAATGCCTTTGTAGAGGACGTATCGACATATGCTGTGATCCGCTTTCTTGCGGGTGTAGGTCTCGCCGGAGAATTGGGAGCAGGCATCGCCTTGGTAGGAGAAAGCATGACCATCGAGCATCGTGGTAATGGCACCGTGATGGTCGCCGTGCTTGGGGCATGCGGTGCAATAGCAGCAGGGCTTGCGGGCGACTTGTTGCCGTGGCGAACCACTTACATCATCGCCGGTGTGGCGGGATTGCTGTTGTTGCTGCTGAGGGTGTACGCATTCGAATCAGGGATGTACCGTAAGGCGGAAGCAAAACAGGATGTAAAACGCGGATCTTTCCGGCTGCTTTTTTCAACAAAAGAAAGGACCATGAGGTATCTGAAGTTTTTGATCATAGGCATCCCCATCTGGTACTGTGTCGGCATATTGATCAATCTCAGCCCCGAACTGGCTGCAAGGAACGGCATTCAGGGAATAAGCCCTTTCATCTGCTTCATACTTTTCCAGGTGGGAATCGCCACTGGCGATTTGTCGAGCGGACTGCTGAGTCAGCGGTTGAAAACCCGCATCAGCATTTTGAAATCATTCATGGCATTCGCCATTTTGGCTGTCATCGCTTTTTTCATTTCTGTGATGTCCATCAAAACACCCACGGCCATGTCCGTTTGTGCGCTGCTGATGGGATTCGGTTGCGGCTTCATGTCCATTTTCGTAACCACAGTGGCGGAATCCTTCGGAACCAATCTACGTGTTACCGCAACAGCTACCATCACCAATTTCATGCGGGGAGCCGTTACCGTTTTGATTCCGTTACGCATGTGGCTTGAAAGGCAGTTCACTCTTTCCATGGAAACGAGTCTTATACTCATCGGAATCCTCGTTCTTGTTCCGGCATTCCTGTTCCTGTTCCGTTTAAAAGAGACGTATGGAACCTCGCTCGAATACTACGAAGATTAGAACCAATTGGGATCTGGTCTGTTAGTCCTTGTCAAACCCATGAATAACCCCTCGGTACAAACCCACAAATTGATGCGCAATCTCCTTTTATACTCCCTGTTCTTTTGTCTTATCTCTGAAACGCGAGCCCAAATGGTGGGTGGAATGGGCGGAGGTGCTACCAAGATCTACGATGGGAAGATCACAGGTTCGGTGAATGATTCCATTACCGGCCAACCGGTGGTATACGGGACCATTGCTTTGTTTGAAAAAGGAAGTACACGTCCCGTCGACGGGGCAGTGACCGACGAGAAAGGTTCATTCAAGTTGAAGAACCTACGTAATGGCAAGTACCGGCTTTCCGTCTCTTTCATCGGATACGAGACGCGTATGTTCGATTCGCTGATCATTTCGGATAAAAACCTTACGGTCGACCTCGGCGTGGTCCGACTGCCAGCATCGGCTACGATGTTGAAGGAGGCAGTAGTAGAAGGAGAAAAGTCGCTCATCGAAGTGAAGGTCGACAAGCTGGTATACAATGCCGACAAGGACATCAGTGTGAAAGGCGGAAACTCTTCGGATGTACTCAGGAAGGTTCCGATGGTAAGCGTCGACCTGGATGGCAATGTGATGTTGCAGGGAACACAGAATGTCAGGATACTCATCAACGACAAACCCTCTTCGCTGATGGCTGCTTCGGTAGCAGATGCACTCAAGATGATTCCTGCCGACGAAATCGAAAAAGTGGAAGTCATCACAAGTCCTTCTGCCAAATACGATGCGGAGGGAACAGGCGGTATCATCAATATCATCACGAAGAAGAAGAACATCGAGGGAATTTCGGGAGCGGTGAATGCAGGTGCAGGAACCCGCTCCAGTAATCTTTTTTCCAACCTCAACTACCGACAAGGTCGTTGGGGCACGGGGCTGAATCTGGGCGGCTTCGGTTATCGTGGTGTCGGTGAAACCAACAACCTGCGTATCACTCAAACCTCAACAGTTGAAAATTACCTATTACAGACGGGTGATAATATCGCTTACGGATTCGGTCCGTTCGCTCAGCTCACTGCCGATGTAGATTTGACAAGCAAAAGCAGCCTGAGTGGATCCTTGCGCCTGAATAATTTCAATAACGGTTCCAAAGGCGACACGAAGAATGATTTTTCCATCGACGGCACGAACTATCAAACCGCTTTCACGAATCAGTTCAAAACGCTCACCAACGGCCTCAGTTACGATGCCAATGTCGATTACAAAAAGACATTCAAGAAGAAAGAACAGGAGCTCACTTTTTCCGGTCAACTTTCAAGGAACAATCGCACAACTGACTATGAAGTCGACAGGATCGGTCTTGCTGATACGGCTTATTACAAGGAGTCCAGTCTGAACAAGAATCTGAATATCGAGAAGACCTTACAGGCCGACTACGTGCATCCGGTGAACAAGAAGCTCACGCTCGAAACCGGAGCTAAAGCCATCTTGAGGGATGTGATCAGTGATTACTCTTACGACAATTTCGATTTTTCGAGCAATGATTTTGTCGAAGATCCGACGCGTGGCAATAAGTTCGATTACCGACAGGATGTATTCGCCGGCTACGGACAAGGTACCTATCAACTGGGTAAAGTCGGAATAAAGGCCGGTCTCCGCTATGAGCATACCGAAGTGAACGGCTCCTTGCAGGAAGGCGATACCACATTCACCAATGATTACGGCAATTGGATACCCACTGCAACCGTTTCATATGCTAAATCAGGAAAATACACGGCCAAAATCAGTTACACCCGCCGTATTCAGCGTCCGGGGATGACCTACCTGAATCCATGGGTCAACACCAGCGATTCGCTCAACATCTCATACGGTAATCCGAATCTCGAGCCCGAGGTCAGTCATTCGTTCGAATTCGGATACAATACCTTCAAGAAATTCGGCTCTATCAACGCGAGCGTATTCCATCGGTTCACGAATAACTCCATCGAGAGTTATCGGTTCATGGATTCAAGTGTGTATGTAACGACGTACGACAATATCGGACGTAATTTCACGACAGGTGCGAGCATCGGATTGAACATCATGTGGCAGATGAAGATCTTCTGCGGTGCCAACGCGAACGTGTATTACTACAAGGTGCGCACCCAGTCATCCCTGCCGCAGCAGATCTCCAACGATGGCATCAATTACAGCTTCAATCTGTTCGGGTCTTATAAGTTCACCAAAGAGTGGGGGATCATGGCTTTCGGTAATTTCAACGGTCCGAAAATCAGCTTGCAGGGAACATCCACCTCGTTCTGGTATTATAACCTCAGCGCTCGACGAGAGTTCAAGAATGGAAAAGGCGGCGTCGGACTGGGGCTGGATAATTTCGCTTCCTGGTACATGCATTTCCGAAACGAATACTCCGGTGAAGGATTCCGATACGAAGGGGATAATAAATTCTTGTTCCTGGGTGTCCGCCTCAGCTTCGATTATCGATTCGGTAAAATGGAATTCGGCAACTCCAAAAAGAAAGGCATCAGAAACGATGATCTGAAGGAAGGAGGAGGCGAAGGAATGGATGGCGGCGGCATGATGGGTGGCGGCCGACGCTGATACGTTAAAAATGCCGACCTTGTCGGGGTATGGCACAACCCAAACGACTTTTCCTGTTGGATGCGATGGCGTTGGTCTATCGCGCCTATTTTGCTTTCAGCAATAACCATCGTATCAATTCAAAGGGGCAGAATACTTCTGCCATATTCGGATTCACCAATACGCTGCTGGAGGTATTGCGTAAAGAAGATCCGACCCATATCGCGATTGTATTCGATACAGCTGCTCCCACCAGCCGCCACGAGGAGTTCGCCGATTACAAAGCGAACCGCGAAGAAATCCCGGAAGATCTTGCCGCTTCCATTCCTATCGTCGTCAGCCTGTGCGAAGCGTTCAGGATCCCCGTCCTCGCAATCGATGGATTCGAAGCGGACGATATCATCGGTACGCTGGCTCGTCAGGCCGAAGCGAATGGATTCGATACTTACATGATGACGCCCGATAAGGATTACGGCCAACTTGTCGACAAGCATACATTCATCTACAAGCCACCAAGAGGGGGCGGTAACCCGGAAGTCCTTGGTGAAAAAGAGGTGTGTGCCCGCTGGGAAATCGAGCGTGTTGAACAGGTGAAGGACATTCTTGGCCTGATGGGAGACAGCGTCGATAACATTCCAGGTATACCTGGCGTGGGTGAGAAGACAGCCATGTCCCTGATCAAGCAATTCGGATCCGTTGAGAATCTGTTGCAAAACACCGATCAGCTGAAAGGAAAGCTTCGCGAGAAAGTGGAGCAACATAAGGACCTTGCCGTTCAGTCAAAACGACTGGCTACCATTCTTACCGATGTTCCTGTCGGAATCGGTCTCGACGATTTGGTACGGGCCGAATGGAACAAAGAAGCCTTGCGCGAACTTTTCGCGCAACTGGAATTCCGGAGGATGTCAGAAAATCTCGGACTCATAGCTGCTTCGAAGGAAACCTCAACGGCTCCTCCTGTAAGTAATAAAAAGCAGAAGGCTTCGCAGCCTTCACTTTTTGATGAAGCCGCTCCTCAGGTAGAGACGACTCCCATTGCAGATGAAGCGCCTGCTGTCGATTTGAAAACGATTGCCGACGTGAAACATGAGTACCGAATCGCAGAAGGACCTGATGCAATCGATGCCTTGCTGAAAGAACTTGTTTCCTGCAAAGCGTTTTGTTTCGATACGGAGACGACTGGACTGGATGCGCATCGCGCAGACTTGGTCGGTTTGTCTTTTTCAACCGATGCACATACGGGATGGTATGTACCTGTGCCTGAAGACAAGCATGCTGCAACGGAATTGGTGGCCCGATTCAAGCCGATCTTCGCCGATACCGCTAAATTGAAAATCGCTCAGAACCTTAAGTACGACATGTCGGTCCTGCAGCGTTATGGAATCGTTTTTCAAGCACCGCTCTTCGATACCATGATCGCGCACTTTCTGCTTCGCCCTGAAATGCGGCACAGCATGGATGTGCTGGCGGAGACCTATTTGCAATATTCTCCTGTCTCCATCGAAAGCCTCATCGGAAAGCGCGGCAAGGATCAGTTGAGCATGCGGGATGTTCCGTTGGAAAAGATCGCCGAGTACGCAGCAGAAGATGCCGATGTCACCTTCCAGCTGTATGATTATTTCAAAGACAAAGTAGGCGAGGGGAATACCAAAGACCTTTTTTACGAAGTGGAAATGCCATTAGTGCCAGTGCTCGCTCACATGGAACAGGAAGGCATCACCGTCGATCCCTCCACCTTGAAACAGCTTTCCAAAGAATTGGAAAGCGATATCGGAAAGACGGAAAAAGACATCCAAGAGATGGCTGGCCGCGTTTTCAATGTGTCCTCTCCCAAGCAAGTCGGCGAGGTTCTTTTCGAAGAACTCAAAATAATCGACAAGCCCACCAAGACGAAGACCGGGCAGTATTCCACCAGTGAAGATGTGCTGAGCAAGCTTGAGCAGAAGCACCCGATTGTCCGTCGGATCCTGGATTATCGTGAATTGGTCAAGCTGAAGAATACCTATGTAGACGTTTTACCGGAACTCATCGATCCAGTAACCGGTCGTATTCACACCACCTTCAATCAGGTCGTGGCGGTGACCGGACGACTCAGCTCTGACAATCCGAACCTGCAGAACATCCCCATTCGCACGGAACGTGGTCGTGAAATCCGGAAGGCGTTCGTGCCCAGAGGAAAAGACTTTGTCCTGCTCTCGGCCGATTACTCGCAAATCGAATTGAGGATCATCGCGGAGTTGAGCGGCGACCCTGGCATGCTTGCCGCTTTCTCGAGCGGAGAAGATATTCACACAGCTACGGCGGCGAAGGTATACGGTGTTCCGATAAAGGAGGTCACTTCCGACCAGCGTCGAAATGCCAAGATGGTCAACTTCGGAATCATCTACGGTATTTCTGCATTCGGTCTGGCTGATCGGCTCAACATCTCCCGTACGGAAGCGAAATCGATCATTGAGAACTACTTCCGGCAATATCCTTCCATCAAGGATTACATGGACGAATCGATCGAGAGTGCCAGGAAGAATGGCTATGTGGAGACCGTGCTCGGTCGACGCAGGTACCTGCGTGACATCAATTCCGCGAA
>JBJTRB010000373.1:0-14392 GCA_046075925.1 Bacteroidota bacterium
CTCCCGTAGCAGCTCCTGCACAAAACACCGTAGCTGCACCCTCACCGGCTGACAATCCCAATGCACCTGAAATCACCTTTGAAAAGGAATTGCATGATTACGGCACCATCAAGCAGGGCGCTGATGGAAACTGCGAGTTCAAATTCAAGAATACAGGTAAGGAACCCTTGATCATTACCAATGCGCGTGGTAGCTGCGGTTGTACGGTTCCCACCTACCCGAAAGAGCCGATCATGAAGGGCCAAACGGGAGTCATTAAAGTCCATTATGACACTAAGCGTGTAGGTGCATTCACCAAGACCGTAACCTTGAATTCAAACGCTAAATCAGAAGTCAAGACCCTTACCATTAAAGGAGTCGTGGAAGCCACTGAAGAGCAACCTGCCGATCAGGCCACTCCGTTCAAAAAGACCGGTGGCATGCCGCTTGAAAACACGAAATAAGACTGCATAATAATATCATTATCAAATAATTATAAAACACCACAAACAGTATGAAAAAGTCAATTCTTTCTGCAATGTTCGCCCTCTCCATCATGAGTGCGAATGTGATGGCACAAAATGCTACAACCCCTGCCTTGGTGCAGGACAACAAAAACGCACCTGAACTCAAGTTCGATGTTGAAGAATACAATTTCGGCACCATCAAGCAGGGCGACAAAGTCACTTACGATTTCGCATTCATCAACAATGGCAAAGAGCCCCTCATTATCTCTTCTGCACAGGGATCTTGCGGATGCACCGTACCTGAGTGGCCGAAGGAGCCGATTGCGAAAGGCGCAAAAGCCAACATTCACGTTGAATTCAACTCTACCGGAAAAATGGGAATGCAGGATAAGACAGTGACCATCTCTTCAAACTCTAAAACCGGCCAAAAGGTCCTTCACCTCAAAGGCAATGTTGAGGCTCCTGCTGCACCTGCAGAGAAGAAATAAGGATTCTTATCGCTTTTTCTTAAATTTGAAGCCCTTCCTTCTTGGAAGGGCTTCTTCTTTTATTCCCACACGCTCATGCCTACGATTTCCGATAAAGGAAGGCAAATGCCTCCCTCACCCATCCGAAAACTGGTTCCTTTTGCCGAAAAGGCGAAATCGGAAGGCAAAAGGATATTTCACCTCAATATCGGCCAACCGGATATCGAGACTCCTGAAACGATGCTGAATGCCATCAAGAGTTTTTCGCCCAAGGTGGTCGAATACAGTCATTCGGCGGGAATCGAATCCTACCGCCGCAAGCTGACCGGTTATTACCAACGCTACGGTATCAACCTGGACTATTCGGAAATCATGGTGACCACCGGCGGATCCGAAGCGATTGAAATCGCCATGATGAGCTGCCTGAATGAAGGTGACGAGGTGATCATTCCAGAACCATTTTACGCCAACTACAACGGATTCTCGACACAGGCCCACGTAAAAGTGGTGCCTATAAGGTCATATATAGAAACAGGGTTCGCGCTTCCCCCGATTGAGGAATTCGAAAAACTGATCACTCCGAAAACGAAAGCCATACTCATCTGTAACCCCAACAACCCTACCGGCTACCTGTACAGTCGAGAGGAGCTGGAAGGATTGCGTCAGCTGGTTTCCAAATACGACCTGTGGCTTTTCTCCGATGAAGTATACCGGGAATTCTGCTACGATGGAAAGGAATACTTTTCTGTGATGTGCCTTGAGGGTATCGAGCAAAATGTGGTCATGCTGGATTCCATTTCCAAACGATACTCCGCATGCGGAGCCAGGATCGGCGCTTTGATCAGCAGGAACAAGGAGCTTTTATCCGCTGCTTTGAAATTCGCTCAAGCCCGATTGAGCCCTCCTACTTTCGGACAAGTTGCTGCTGAAGCTGCAATCGATACTCCTGAATCGTACTTCGAACAAGTCAAATCGGAATATGTAGCGAGGCGCGACTACGTAGTGAAAGCACTGAATGGAATGGAAGGTGTTTTTTGCCCGAACCCTAGCGGTGCCTTCTATTGTATCGCACGATTACCTATCGACAATGCGGACCGGTTTTGCCAATGGCTATTGGAAAAATTCAATTACGAAGGAAGTACTGTCATGTTGGCTCCTGCATCGGGCTTCTACTCCACTCCTGGAGCCGGCCTTGACGAAGTACGTATCGCTTATGTGCTGAACCTGAATGACCTTGAAATGGCTATGAAGTGCCTCTCAGAAGCTATTAAGGTGTATCCCGGAAAGACGATTTCCGTTGCCGCATTCGACACCGTTAAACAGGCTTGATCAGCGACGACTGTCAGGATACAGCAAGTATTTTTTCCTGGTTGCACGGTATACAGCCAGATCCTTTTCCCACGACTTCCTGATCTGTTCTTCGGATTGCCCCTCTTTGATCCTTCGCTTGAGCGAACGGTCTCCACACAAGCTTTCAAAAAAGGGAATGAAAAAAACTTCCTGATCAGGGTAATTCCGGTAGGCATCGATCATGAAGGACAAGTCCAGGCCAACGGGCCGTTCTGCCTTGAAGTATCCGCGAAGATCTCTTCCCATACAAAGGGTGTCTTCATAAGGCGGATGTGTAGCCTTTCCGGGCTGACTAGTCGGCTTGAACTCGAAAGTAGCACCGGAAAAACCCGGAAAGCCATACACCTCGAAAGGAAAATCAGTGCCTCTGCCCACACTGACCCGAGTGCCTTCGAAAAGGCAAAGCGAAGGATATAAATAAATGGCATTGGATGTACTCAGGTTCGGCGAAGGTGGAATCGGAAGCTCATAAGGAGCATCATGAGAGTAGCCTTCCACACTAATGACCGTCAGACTGCATGGCTTTGCTGTACGAAGCCAGTGCTCCCCCACCAGCATCTTGGCGTATTCACCGATGGTGCATCCATGTAGCACGGGGATTGGATTCATTCCTACGAATGTCCGCAGAGAGGTGTCGAGTACGGGACCATCAACGATGTGACCGTTTGGATTCGGCCGGTCCAGCACCATCACCGGAATACCTTCTTCAGCAGCGGACTCCATGACATATTGGAGGGTCGATATGTATGTATAAAAGCGCGCTCCCACATCCTGGATATCGAAAAGGATCACATCCACGTCAGCGAGATCCGAGGAAGCAGGCTTCAACTTACGACCATACAATGAAACGACTTTGACTCCGCTAGAGGGGTCTTTACCATCCACCACTTTTTCACCTGCCCCAGCATCGCCACGGAAACCATGCTCAGGTGCGAACACCACTCTGACATCTATCTGCTCCTTGACAAGGAAATCGACCAGATGCAAGGAATTGCAACTGACACGCGACGTTTGATTGGCCACCACTGCAACCCGCTTGGATCTTATCAGTGGCAGGTATTTCTCGACCCGATCAGCCCCCACCCTAAGCTGCTCACCCTTTGCATTTCGGACATCCTGAGAAAAAGTACAGGAAGTGATTCCTATCAATGCTAAAAGCAAAATACGGTGACAAAAAGGGCGCATGAGGACAAGTTGGCGTATCTTTCGAACGCCCTACAAATCTAAGGGTTACAATTGCATACAGAACGTCTCATAGCCCGTAGGATATTGTTCGCCGACCGGAAAGAACGGCGGATATCCCGGCCTGTCATCCGTATCGCTACTACGGCCATTGCCTTGGGCTGCGCCGTCATGACCATTGCCATATCTGTGGTTGCAGGATTCAAGCAGGAAATCAAAAGTAAGCTGATCGGCTTCCAGGGACAAATACAGATCAGTCGGTTTGACGGGAACATTAGTCAGGAGTCTGCCCCCTTCTCCGCCGACTCCTCCATGCTCACCCAAATCACTGCCATTCCAGGTATCCGACATGTACAGTCGTATGCAACTAAAGCAGGTATCATAAAGCATGATGACGATATCCAGGGAATCGTTCTGAAAGGGGTCGGTTCCGATTATGACTGGAGTTATTTCAAAGGCAACCTCGTCGCTGGATCTATTCCTAATTTCCTTTCCAGCACAGCATCAGATGAAGTCGTTCTTTCAAAAAGCCTGGCTGAAAAACTACGCCTTCGCATTGGAGATCGATTCAACACGTATTTCATCCAGCAACCACCCAGGGCGCGTAAATTCAAGGTGGCTGGCATTTACAGTACCGGGTTCGAAGAATTTGACAAGGTATTCGTCTTGTGTAACCTCGGACAGATCAGAAAACTGAACGATTGGAGTGAAACGCAATCAGGTGGAATAGAGATAAGCCTGGATAGCGATGAGCAAATGGAAGAAGTCACTACCAAAGTCTATGAAAGCATCGGCTCCGACCTGAATGCTCAGTCTGCGCATGAATTATATCCTCAGCTATTCGACTGGCTCGAGCTACAAGACATCAATGCCGTGATCATTATCGCCCTGATGCTCGCCGTTTCTGGAATCAATATGATCTCGGCCTTGTTGGTGATCATGCTCGAGCGCGTCAGGTTGATCGGGACTTTGAAAGCACTTGGGGCGATGGATTCTTCCATCAGGAAGGTTTTTCTTTGGGTGGCGGCCCGAATCTTAACCAGGGGAATGTTGATCGGAACCGGTTTGGGTGTCTTCCTGGTCGTGCTGCAGTACTTTTTTCATCTGGCCCCCTTGGATGAATCATCCTACTACATCTCATACGTTCCGGTCAGGTTGATGCCATTTGAAATATCACTTGTACTTCTTGGCACCTTCTGCACCTGCCTGGCTATGATGCTACTTCCCGCTGTATTAATTGGTAAAATTCGACCGACTGCTGCCATAAAATATGACTGAAAAATTCATAGAAATGGCTTATATTTGCTATAAGTAATTTGTTTTAACATACTGATTTACAAACAACTATAATGGCTGCAAATCCTAACAAAAAAACCTGCGACAACATATTAGAGGCCATCGGCAATACTCCGTTGGTCAGACTGAATCGCGTTGTCGAAGGAGTACCAGCAACTGTTTATGCCAAGGTAGAAACGTTCAATCCGGGTAATTCTATCAAGGACCGTATGGCCGTTAAAATGATTGAGGATGCTGAGAAAGCTGGGATTTTGAAGCCAGGGGGAACCATAATTGAAGGTACATCTGGTAACACGGGTATGGGACTGGCCATTGCAGGTATCGTAAAAGGCTACCGCTGCATCTTCACCACCACAGATAAACAGTCCAAGGAAAAGGTGGATGCTTTGAAAGCTTTTGGTGCAGAAGTGATCGTTTGCCCTACCAATGTGGAACCCGAGGATCCCAGGTCTTATTACTCGGTTGCAGCACGTCTGAACAGGGAAATCCCTAACTCTTTTTACCCGAACCAATATGACAATCTGTCTAACTCTCAAGCCCACTACGAGCAGACCGGCCCTGAGATCTGGGATCAAACTGATGGAAAAATAACCCACCTTGTTGGCGGCGCTGGTACAGGCGGTACGATTTGCGGAACGGCACGATTCCTCAAGGAGAAAAATCCGGCTATCCAGATATGGGGGATTGACACCTATGGCTCCGTCCTGAAGAAAGTAAGGGACACCGGAGAGTTCGACAAGAATGAGATATACCCGTATGTGACAGAGGGGATCGGCGAGGATTTCATTCCGCAGAACTATCGCTTCGAACTCATCGATCACTTTGAAAAGGTAAGCGACAAAGACGGCGCCGTGATGACGCGTGAAATCGTCCAGAAGGAAGGCATCTGGGTCGGCAACTCTGCAGGTTCAGCCGTAGCAGGACTGATTCAACTCAAAGACAAGTTGAAACCCTCCGACGTCGTAGTCGTGATCTTCCACGACCACGGATCACGCTACCTTGCCAAGATATTCAATGACGAGTGGATGAAAAAAATGGGATACATGGAATGACCCGGTTACCGGTCACCTTTTCGCCAAGGCAATCTCCACCCTTTATGTTATGATTGAAAAATGATGGCCGATAAAATAGTCGACAAGGAATCCGACTCCTATCCGAGTCGGATAGTTTCGCTTGTGCCATCTCAAACCGAATTGCTTCATTACTTAGGATTAGGTGAACGTGTTTGCGGGATAACCAAATTCTGCGTTCACCCATCTTCCTGGTTCGAAACCAAACTAAGGGTTGGAGGGACAAAGTCTCTCCATTTGGACAAAATCCGCTCGCTGCACCCCGACTTGATTCTGGCCAATAAAGAGGAGAACGAAAAAGCGCAGATCGAATCGCTTTCAACCGAATTCCCTACTTGGGTAAGTGAGGTGGATGGATTCGAACAAGCGCTTGACATGATCTTGAAAATCGGAGCCTTGACCGGCACCACTTCTCTGGCCAATCTCCTTACCCAGGATATTCGAACGGCCTTTGATCGGCTTGATGAAACAATCGCTACTGAAAAACCGATTCGAGTAGCTTATTTGATTTGGCGAAATCCCTATATGGTAGCAGCAGGCGGGACATTCATTGACAGCATGATCGAACGCTGCGGAATGGAGAACGTTTTTAAAAACCAAGAGCGGTATCCTGCAGTAAGTGCACTCGAAATAACAGCTGCCGATCCTGACCTCCTGCTTCTTTCATCAGAACCCTTTCCGTTCGATGAGAAAATGCTCGCTGAATGCCGATCCGATTTTCCTGACCGCACATGTTTGCTGGTCGACGGAGAATCGTTCTCCTGGTATGGTCCAAGAATGCTACATGCAGCTACTTATTTCGCAAAGTTGCACGCCACGATCTACGGTAGTCTTTCGCAGCTACGACATCCACTAGCCGATATGAAATCATGATGTTGAACAAGCGTCGGCTTACCCTCCTATTTCTCTTTGCATTTTTCTGGTCAATGGTATCCGCGCAACGCGTGGGCCTTGTCCTAAGCGGAGGCGGCGCACGTGGTCTTGCTCACATTGGAGTCATCAAAGCACTGGAAGAAAACAACATTCCGATCGACTACATAACAGGGACATCCGCTGGCGCTGTGGTGGGATGCCTTTATGCGCTTGGCTACTCCCCTCGCGAAATGGATTCCATAGTGAGAACTGGAGAGTTCGAGTCATGGGCGACTGGTAAGCTAAACAGAGATAACGAATACTTCTTTTCCAAGACAGACGAAAACGCTTCCTGGATCTACCTGAGGTTCGCCTTGGCTTCTGCGTCCGGACATTCTCTTCCGACCAATGTGGTAAGCTCCGTCCCCTATGACTACGCATTATTACGAGGAACATCCGCTATCATTGCAAGGGCAGGATACCAATTCGATTCCCTATTCATTCCTTTCAGGTGCGTTGCATCGGATATTGAAAAAAAGAAGACGGTGGTTTTCCGATCGGGGGATCTTGCCAGAGCTGTTCGAGCATCCTCTGCATACCCATTTTACTTTCGGCCGGTAAATGTTGATGGAAAGGTGCTATATGATGGCGGCCTTTACGACAACTTACCACTGGATGTCATGGAATCAGAATTTCATCCTGATTTCACCATAGGAGTGAATGCTTCCGGTAACGACGCCCCTACGGACGAATCCGACCTCGTGTCCTTGCTCCAAGTCATGATGACGAATCCGTCTACGGCAACTATTGAACCTGGAAAAGGACTTTTGATCGATCTTGAGACAAATGACCTGGGACTTTTCGATTTTTCAAATGTTGCCGAGATTGTCGATCGAGGTTACACCGCTGCAAAATCAGTAATTGACAGCCTTAAAAGACAGATCACAGCCCACTCTGACAGCCTTGTCCTTCACCGGCAAAGAGGTATGTTCAGAAGTGAGATACCCCGTATCCGCATCAAACTCTTGGAAACAGAAGGTATTTCAGAGAAACAGCAGGAATACGTTCGCCGGCTGGTCAAACCGGAGCCAGGTCTTTTATCCCTTGAGGAAATTCGGAACTCCTACTTCCGGTTGGTTGCGGATAACAACATCAGAAGTGTCGATCCCAAGTTAATACTGGACCCTTCGGACAGCACGTACATGCTGCTGCTGAAAATCCGGAAGGAAAGGAACCTTGTAACACGATTCGGTGGAAACATCTCCTCCCGACCGATCAGTGAAGCATTTGCGGGAATAACCTATCACTTATGGGGCAAAAGAGCCTACAGCTTCATTGGTAATTTTTATTTCGGTCGACTGTACACGTCAGGGCAAACTAAAATCAGGATGGATGCACCTTCCAAAAGACCTTTTTTCCTGGAAGCGGATGCCACACTCAATCAGTACGACTACTTCAGAAGCGCCAATGCTTTCTTTTCTGAACAGCGTCCCGCTTACATCATCCGCTCCGACTACTACTTCGGCATGAATGCCGGAACACCTGTCGGCAATCAGGCGGTAATAACAGGTGGTGCCGGATACGTGCGTGTTTCGAATAATTATTTTCAAACCATGAGCTTCACGCAATCCGACACTGCTGACAAAACCGTACTCGGAGGCTTTTCCGGATTCGCTGAAGTGGAACGTAACACCTTGAACAAAAAACAATACGCCAATGAAGGCGGCTTATTCAGACTTAGACTTAGAGCCATTCATGTTGACGAAGAGACACGACTGGGCACGACTTCGACTGACCGTACCATCGAAACCGATCGACTGAGTTGGTGGCAGTTGAAAATGCACTGGGAGAGCTACCTGTTTTCAAGAAGACACCTTAAGCTTGGATTTTCAGTGGACGGGTCCATGTCCAACTATCCGTTGATGAACAACTATTCCGTCACCATGGCGAATTGCCCGTCGTATGAACCTATCCTTGAAATGCACACCTTATTACTGACTGAATTCCGGGCACCGACCTATATCGGATTGGGAAGCAGGAACGTACTCGCTATCAACAGCAAATTCGACTTGCGGGTCGAAGGATATGTTTTCCAACCCTACAAGGAACTTTTGAGAACCCAGGACAACAAGACGGAGTCCGGGAAAGCCTGGGATCGTCGGTACTATCTCGCATCAAGCGGAGTCGTTTACCACAGCCCTATCGGTCCACTAAGCCTGCATGTCAACTATTACAGGGAAAGAAAAAATCCGGTTTCCGTCTTATTCACTGCTGGTTTCCTACTCTTCAACCCAAGTGCACTGGACTAGTCATTCAGTCAGAAAACGAATTGCCAGACATGGAAAAAATCCAACTAACCCGACGTTTTGAGAATTTTCACATCCTGTTATGGTTGGTAAAAGACCTCTGCTGGGTGACACTCTCTAAAGCGGCAGGAGTCATGATGATCATACCCACCTTGCTGCTGGCTCTTTTCATCACATGGAAAAACAGACACGACAGAGCAGAACTGCTCCACAACATTGCAATCTGCATGTGGATCTGCGCCAATTCGATTTGGATGATAGGTGAATTCTACCTTGCAGACTCTACGAGAGAGATTGCCGTAGTGTTTTTCGTAACCGGCTTATTATCGATGCTGTATTACTACTTCGCTGAACTGCTCAAAAACGGCAGAGGCAGTCGGAAGTAAGCAAAAAACGACTTAAGCTTGAGCGGTAGGTCCGCCGAAATTCATCGGTATACCGACTGACTCAGTTGGCTTTATCTGGCCATGTACAGCCTCGTATTTCTGAATATTGTCAGCTAAAGCCGAAAGCAGTCTCTTGGCGTGTTGAGGCGTAAGCAGAATCCTCGATTTCACCTTAGCCTTTGGAACTCCAGGCATCACTTTGACGAAGTCAACAACGAACTCCGCATTGCTATGGGTGATGATGGCAAGGTTGGAATAAATACCGTCAGCGACCTCCTCTGTCAATTCGATATTCAGTTGGTTGGGATTCTGATTGTCTTCCATTGGAATAAAGTTGATTATTTACAAATATGAGGATTTTTATCAGACATGGATAAAAAAAATCCGGACGTGGTGACGTCCGGATCTTATTAGCTAATTACCTTGGGCTTAACGGGAAGCTAACTCTTCTTCGTTCTTAGAAGCCATCAGCAGATCGTACTCCTCCTGAGAACCCACAATCAGTTTCTCATATTCCCTGAGGCCTGTACCGGCAGGGATGAGGTGACCTACGATAACATTCTCCTTCAAACCAAGCAGGCCGTCGATTTTTCCGTTGACTGCAGCCTCATTAAGGACCTTGGTGGTCTCCTGGAAGGAAGCAGCGGAAATCCAGCTCTTGGTGTGGAGTGAAGCCTGAGTGATCCCCTGAAGTACAGGAGAAGAAGTCGCTGGAATAGCATCACGAGCTTCGATGGAGCGAAGATCCTTGCGCTTGAGGATGGAATTCTCCTCTCGCAGCTTACGGAGTGTGATGATCTGGCCAGCCTTGACTTCGGCAGAATCGCCTGGTTCAAGCACGACTACTTTGTCACGCACCTCTTCGTTCTCTTTCATGAAGTCGATACGATCGACATACTCACGCTCAAGGAATACGGTATCACCTGGATCCTCGATGATGACTTTACGCATCATCTGACGAACGATTACCTCGAAATGCTTGTCATTGATTTTCACACCCTGCATACGATACACCTCTTGCACTTCGTTGACCAGGTATTCCTGGACTTGCGTAGGCCCTTTGATGGCAAGGATATCGCCAGGACTGATGGAGCCGTCGGACAATGGGTCGCCCGCACGGACGAAATCGTTATCCTGAACAAGTATGTGTTTCGCAAGGGAAACAAGATACTTCTTCACTTCACCATCACGCGAGGTGATAACGATCTCACGGTTACCACGCTTGATACCGCCGTAAGAGACGACTCCGTCGATCTCGCTTACTACGGCAGGATTGCTTGGATTACGTGCTTCGAAGAGTTCAGTGACGCGTGGAAGACCGCCGGTGATATCACCGGTACGACCGGTTGTGCGAGGAATCTTAACAAGGATTTCTCCAGGTTGGATTTTCTGACCGACGTTCACCATGATGTGAGCACCGACAGGAATGTTGTAGGATTTGACAACCTCTTTCTTCTCATCCAGTACCCGGATTGCAGGGTTCTTGGTCTTATCACGGGTTTCGATGATCACCTTCTCACGATAACCGGTCTGCTCGTCCGACTCTTCACGGAAGGTCACACCTTCTTCGATTGCGTCGAACTCGATCTTGCCGCCGAATTCGGAGAGAATCACCGCGTTGTAAGGATCCCAATCACAGATCAATGCGTTCTTCTCGACCATCACCTTGTCCTTCATATACAGCTTGGAGCCATAAGGAATGTTGGCAGTGGCGAGTATGGTACCGGTATTGACATCCACGATACGTGCTTCTCCTGAACGACCGATGACGACATCTTGCGTCTTCGAGCCTTCCTTGTAAGCAACGGTTTTGATGTCTTCCAGTTCCAAACGACCGGCATATTTAGCCTTGACTTCCGCTTCAGAAGCACCGCGCTGAGCAGTACCACCGACGTGGAAAGTACGAAGGGTAAGCTGAGTTCCTGGTTCTCCGATGGACTGAGCGGCGATTACACCGACAGCTTCACCTTTCTGAACCATCCGACCGGTTGCGAGGTTGCGACCGTAGCACTTGGCACATACGCCTCTGTCTGATTCGCAGGTAAGTACCGAACGGATTTCGACGGTTTCAATCGGAGATGATTCGATGATGCTAGCAACGGCATCCGTGATCTCATCACCTGCGTGCATGACCAATTCGCCTGTAAGCGGATGGAACACATCGTGCACGGAAACGCGACCGATGATACGATCGTACAGCGACTCTACGATCTCTTCGTTGTTCTTCAATGCTGTCATTGCCAGTCCACGAAGCGTTCCGCAGTCTCTGTCCGTAATGATGACATCCTGCGCCACATCCACCAGACGACGGGTCAGATAACCAGCGTCAGCGGTCTTCAGAGCCGTATCGGCAAGACCTTTACGTGCACCGTGTGTGGAAATGAAGTACTCGAGAATGGAGAGACCCTCTTTGAAGTTCGAGAGAATCGGGTTTTCGATGATTTCACCGCCGGTAGCTCCGCTCTTCTGAGGCTTAGCCATCAGACCGCGCATACCGCCAAGCTGACGGATCTGTTCTTTGGAACCACGAGCTCCGGAGTCAAGCATCATGTAGATGGAGTTGAATCCTTGCTTGTCGGTTGCAAGCTGCTTCATCAGGGTCTCGGATATACGAGAGCTGGTACGCGTCCAGATATCGATGATCTGGTTGTAACGCTCGTTGTAAGTGATGAAGCCCATGTTGTAATTGTTGAGCACTTCATCTACTTCCGCATTCGCCTTGCCAATGAGTTCGATTTTGACATCGGGGATCTTTACATCCTCGAGATTGAACGACAGACCGCCCTTGAAGGCCATCTGGAATCCGAGGTCCTTGATATCATCGAGGAACTTGGCCGTTTTGGCGGTACCGCAAATATCCAGTACATCACCGATGATGTCACGCAGCGCTTTTTTAGTGAGAAGCTGATTGATGAAACCTACTTCAGCAGGAACGACCTTATTGAAAAGGACACGACCGACAGTGGTAGAGATCGTCTCCTTTGCAAGCAGACCATCCTTATTCACGGTCACCTTCACTTTGATAGGAGCATGCAGATCGACACGACCTTCGTTGTGTGCGATTGTCACTTCATCGGCAGAGTAGAAGGTCATTCCCTCCCCTTTCACCTTCACCTTGCCCTCACTCTTACGTTCCTTGGTGATGTAATAAAGACCAAGAACCATGTCCTGGGAAGGAACTGTTACAGGAGCGCCGTTTGCCGGGTTCAGGATGTTGTGCGAGGCGAGCATGAGCATCTGAGCTTCCAGGATAGCGGCATTTCCCAGGGGAACGTGCACAGCCATCTGGTCACCGTCGAAGTCAGCGTTGAAAGCGGTACAAACAAGCGGGTGAAGCTGGATAGCCTTTCCCTCGATCAGTTTAGGCTGGAATGCCTGGATACCTAGACGGTGCAGCGTGGGGGCACGGTTCAGGAGAACCGGATGACCCTTAAGCACATTCTCAAGGATATCCCACACGAGCGGATCCTTACGGTCAACGATTTTCTTGGCAGATTTGACCGTCTTGACCACACCACGCTCGATCATCTTGCGGATGATGAACGGCTTGAATAGCTCGGCAGCCATGTCCTTAGGAAGTCCGCACTCATGCAACTTCATTTCAGGTCCTACCACAATGACAGAACGTGCGGAGTAATCGACACGCTTACCAAGGAGGTTCTGACGGAAACGACCTTGCTTACCTTTCAAGGAATCAGACAGGGATTTCAGAGCACGGTTGGATTCGGTCTTGACGGCATTCACCTTGCGGCTGTTATCGAAGAGAGAATCGACCGCCTCCTGCAACATCCTCTTCTCATTACGAAGAATCACGTCAGGAGCTTTGATTTCGATCAGGCGCTTGAGGCGATTGTTACGGATGATGACACGACGGTAAAGGTCGTTCAGATCGGAGGTAGCGAAACGGCCACCATCCAGTGGAACAAGTGGACGTAATTCAGGTGGAATGACTGGAACCACTTTCACGATCATCCATTCAGGACGGTTTTCGATGTGCTCGTTGGCTGCACGGAAAGCTTCGACGACATTGAGTCGCTTCAG
Source organism: Bacteroidota bacterium (assembly GCA_046075925.1). Classification (GTDB taxonomy): domain Bacteria; phylum Bacteroidota; class Bacteroidia; order AKYH767-A; family 2013-40CM-41-45; genus Pollutiaquabacter. Next base: position 13,397 of record JBJTRB010000373.1, read on the forward strand.
AGCTTCGTTCTTACGCTGCTGGGATGTCTCGTTGCTTGCCTGGTGACGAAGCGAGTAAGACAATCCATCGAGGTCAAGGCGAGAGAGCAACTCATACAGCGCTTCTGCACCCATCTTCGCGATGAATTTGTTAGGATCGGTATCATCCAGATGCTGGTTGTCCTTCGGAAGGTTCTCCACGATCTGCAGATACTCTTCTTCGGTAAGGAAATCCAGATAGTTCACACCATCCGCCGCCTTGATACCGGCCTGGATCACTACATACCTTTCGTAGTAGATGATCATGTCCAACTTCTTGGTTGGAAGACCGAGAAGGTAGCCGATCTTGTTCGGGAGTGAACGGAAATACCAGATGTGCGCTACAGGAACAGTCAGGCTGATGTGGCCCATACGTTCACGACGTACTTTCTTTTCGGTCACTTCCACTCCGCAACGGTCGCAGACGATTCCTTTATAACGGATACGCTTGTATTTTCCGCAATGACATTCCCAATCCTTTACAGGACCGAAAATACGCTCGCAGAAGAGACCGTCACGTTCAGGCTTATAGGTCCTGTAGTTGATGGTCTCGGGCTTCAAAACCTCACCGCTTGACTGCTCGAGGATGTTCTCTGGAGAGGCAAGACTGATGATGATCTTGGTGAAGTTCGATTTGATCTTTATTTCTTTGCGGTTTGCCATGGTCTTTTTTCAGTAGTTAATGAAGTAATACGGAATCGACTTCGCATCAATCGAGGGTGACTTTGAGACAAAGTCCGCGCAATTCATGCAGCAATACATTGAATGATTCCGGAATACCAGGCGTTGGAAGATTTTCTCCTTTCACGATGGACTCATACGTCTTGGCACGGCCGATCACATCGTCCGACTTGACGGTCAGGATCTCCTGAAGGATGTTGGATGCACCGAATGCTTCGAGTGCCCAAACTTCCATTTCACCGAAACGCTGTCCACCGAACTGTGCCTTACCACCCAACGGCTGCTGGGTGATGAGTG